>NZ_JBJGYX010000011.1:0-113904 GCF_054050195.1 Geodermatophilus sp. SYSU D00710 | reverse complement strand
CGCCCCCCCCCCCCCCCCCCCCCCCCCCCCCCCCCCCCCCCCCCCCCCCCCCCCCCCCCCCCCCCCCCCCCCCCCCCCCCCCCCCCCCCCCCCCCCCCCGCCGCTCCAGCGACGGGATGTCCACCGGCGGGGGGCCCTTCGGGAAGCGCACGACCGTGGGCCCGTCGGTCACCGCCACCGCCTCCCGCAGCGCCTCGCGCAGGGTCGGTTCGTCACGCGGCGCCGCCATGCGGAGCCCCGGGACCACCGAGCAGATCGAGAAGTCCCACATGCCGTTGTGCGAGGCGCCGTCGGTGCCGGTGACCCCGGCCCGGTCGAGGACGACGGTGACCGGCTGCCCGTGCAGCGCGACGTCCATGAGCAGCTGGTCGAAGGCCCGGTTGAGGAACGTCGAGTAGACCGCGACGACCGGGTGCAGCCCCGCCATCGCCATGCCGGCGGCGCTGGTCAGCGCGTGCTGCTCGGCGATGCCGACGTCGAAGGTGCGCTCGGGGAACCGCTCGGCGAAGCCGGCCAGGCCCGTGGGGTGCAGCATCGCGGCGGTGACGGCGACGACGTCGGCCCGCTCGGCGCCGATGCGCACCAGCTCGTCGGAGAACGCCGCCGTCCAGTCCCGCGCCGCGACGGGACCGACCCCGCTGTCGGGGTCGAAGACGCCGGTGGCGTGCCAGGCGTCGATCTGGTCGGTCTCGGCCGGTGGGTAGCCGAAGCCCTTGGTGGTGACCGCGTGGACGATCACCGGCCGGCCGAAGGACCGCGCCCGGCGCAGCGCCGACTCCAGCACCTCCACGTCGTGGCCGTCGACGGGGCCGACGTACTTGAGGCCGAGGTCCTCGAACATGCCCTGCGGCGAGAGCACGTCCTTGAGGCCCTTCTTGAGCCCGTGCAGCGCGTCGTAGAGCGCCGTGCCCAGCACCGGCGCGCGGTGCAGCGCCTGGCGGATGGCCAGCAGCGCCTGCTCGTAGCCCGGGCGCAGGCGGAGACCGGCCAGCGCGTCGGCCACGCCGCCGATGGTCGGCGAGTAGGACCGGCCGTTGTCGTTGACGACGATGACGACCGGCCGGTCCTGCGCGGCGGCGATGTTGTTGAGCGCCTCCCAGGCCATGCCGCCGGTGAGGGCGCCGTCGCCGACGACGGCGACGACGGGGCGGGTGTCACCGCGGACGGCGAAGGCCTTGGCCAGGCCGTCGGCGTAGGACAGGGCGGTGGAGGCGTGGCTGTTCTCGACCCAGTCGTGCTCGCTCTCGGCCCGGCTCGGGTAGCCCGAGAGCCCGCCGCGCTGGCGCAGCCGGTCGAAGCCCTCGACGCGGCCGGTGAGCATCTTGTGCACGTAGGCCTGGTGGCCGGTGTCGAAGACGATCGGCTCGCGCGGCGACTCGAACACCCGGTGCAGGGCGATGGTCAGCTCGACGGTGCCGAGGTTGGGACCGAGGTGGCCGCCGGTCCGGGCGACGCTGGTGACCAGCGCGTCACGGATCTCCGCGGCCAGCGCGGGCAGCTGCTCGGCGGGCAGCGCCCGGAGGTCGGCGGGGTCGCGGAGCGAGCGCAGGAGCGACACGGCGCGGCGGTGTCCTCTCTGTGGCGGCGGTGGCACGGCTGGTCGAGGGCCGCCGACCCACTGTAGTCGCGCGACGGCCGGCCCCTCCCGGCGAAGCGGTGGACGGGCGACCGGGGGCGGACCGTTCCGTCGCACGGCAGCACTCTCCCCACGCCGGAGGACCCAGTTCCGTCGTCGATTGACAGAAGGCGGGAGTGTGCTCACGATCACGCCATGCACACCCGGCCGTGGCTGCCCGAGGTGACTGGACCCTCGCGCCGGCTCGTCGAGGCGCTGCGGGTCGGCGGCCCGGCGACGCGCGCGCAGCTGGTCGAGCAGACCGGCCTGTCGCGGGCCACGGTCTCCGGATACGTCGCCGACCTCGTCGACCAGGGGCTGGTCGCGCCCGCGGACCCCTCGGACGCGCTGCCCACCGGCGGGCGGCCCGCCCGCCTCGTGCAGCTGACCCGCAGGGCCGGCGTCGTCGTGGGGGTGGACATCGGGCGCACGCACGTCCGCACCGCCGTCGCCGACCTGTCCCACCGGATCGTCGGCGAGGAGGTGACCACCCTGCCGGTCGCCGACCTCGGCCCCGACGCCGTCCTCGACACCGTGGGCGGCCAGGTGGAGGACGAGCTGGCCCGGGCCGGCGCCGGCACCGCCGACGTCGTCGGCGCGGTCGTCGGCCTCCCGACGCCGGTGGTCGGCCGCTCGGCCAGCGCCCGCGGCACCGTGGCGCGCTCGAACATCCTGCCGACCTGGTCGGGCCGGACGCCGGCGCCCGCACTGCAGGAACGGCTCGGCGTCCCGGTGATCGTGGAGAACGACGCGAACCTCGGCGCGGTCGCGGAGGTGCGCTGGGGCGCCGGCCGGGGCTCGCGCTCCACGATCTACCTCAAGATGGCCACCGGCGTCGGCGGCGCGCTGGTCCTCGACGGCGACCTGCTGCGCGGCGTCTCCGGCACGGCCGGCGAGATGGGCCACGTCAGCCTCGACCCGTCGGGACCGCTGTGCCGCTGCGGCAACCGCGGCTGCCTGGAGCTGACCGCCGGCGGCACCGCCCTGCTGCGGGCGATCCGCACGGCCGCGCCCCACCACACCGACCTGCGCTCCCTCGTGGCCGGCGCCCAGGACGGCGACCAGGCCTGCCGGCGGCTGATCGCCGACGCCGGGACGTCGGTCGGCCTCGTCCTCGGCGGGCTGGTCAACGTGCTCAACCCGGACCGCATCGTCGTCGGCGGGGAGCTCGGCACCGCCGGCGACCTGCTGGTGGACCCGCTGCGGCGGGCCCTCGAGCAGTCCGCCATCCCCGCCGCCGCCGAGCAGCTCACCGTGGTGCCGGGCTCGCTCGGGGGCCGCGCGGAGCTCCTCGGCGCGCTCGCCGTCGGGATCCGGGAGGCCGACCGGCTGGGTGGCGGCTAGAGGCGGGGCACCCAGACCTCGCCGCGCAGCGCCCCGGCCACGACCGTCACGCCGCGTGCGGCGGCGGCCAGCCGCGCACCCTCCCGCTCGTAGGCCGCCACCGCGGCCTCCAGGGCGTCCGGGGGCAGGTGGTCGGCGAGGTCGACACGGACGGTCCGCCAGCCCGCGCGGGCGGCCTCCAGCCCCGCGCCGACGTGGTCGCCGGCCATCCGGGCGAGCAGGACCGGATAGCGGCGCAGCACCTCGTGCGCCCGGTAGTCGGCCGGCACGAGGTCGAAGAGCCAGGTGACCGCGGTGCGCTCCCAGTCGGGCGCACCCGGCGGACGCACCTGCTCCGGCCAGCCCGGCGGCACGCTCGATCCCACGCCGGCAGTCTGCCGCAGATCGAACACGCGTTCGACCCGGCGGGCGGCGCCGTCACCCGGTCGTGACCGGAGCGACCCGCCCGCGACCTAGGCGAGCGGGCGCTTGAGCCAGAACTGCTCGAAACCCCAGGTGCCGGCTCCGCTGGAGTGGTAGCTCACCAGCTCCCACCCCTCGCCGCCGAGCCGGTTGAGCACCGAGCTGGTGTCCCCCTGCTGCCGTTCCAGCCGCCCGCCGGGGAGCTTGACGCTCACCCCCGCGCGCTGCGACTCGGCGTCGTTGGCCGTGATGACCGAGGCGTACTCCCAGGTGGTCACCCCCAGACCGTATCCGGCGCCCTCCGGGTCAGGTCGCGGGGACGAGCAGCGCGACGCACTCGACGTGCGCGGTCATCGGGAAGGCGTCGAAGGCCCGCAGCGCGGCGAGCCGGTACCCGGCGCCGGCGAACACGGCGACGTCACGGGCCAGCGACGCCGGGTCGCAGGCGACGTAGACGACCGCGCGCGCCCCCGTCCCGGCCAGCACCCGGCTGACGGCCGGTCCGGCGCCGGCCCGCGGCGGGTCGAGCACGACGACGTCGGGGCGCCCGCCGAGCTCCACCAGCAGGCCGGTCAGCCCCTCGGCGTCCACCTCGCCCTGCCAGACCTCGGCCTGCGGCAGGTCCGCCAGGTTGGCCTCCGCGGCGGCGCACGCCCCGACGTCGGCCTCCACGCACACGACCCGGCCCGACTCCCCCACCGCGGGCGCCAGCGCGCCGCCGAACAGGCCCGCGCCGGCGTACAGGTCGAGCACCGTCTCCCCGGGCCGCACCGACGAGGCCCCGGCCACGGCGGACACCAGGGCGTCGGCCGCCGACCCGTGCACCTGCCAGAAGCCGGTGCCCTCGACCTCCCAGTCCCGACCGGCGGCGTGCCGCGCGGCCCGCCCGGCGGGGACGGCGGCCTCGTCGTCGCCGGCGCGGAGCACGCGGGTCGAGGTGGGGGCACCGCGCCGGTCGAGCCGGGTCGTGGTCACCGTCCCCGCGGAGTCCACCGCGACGTCGACCGCACCCGCGCCCGGCCAGCGGCGGTCGAGCACGGCGCGGGCGGCGGCCTCCACGGTGATCGGGCAGTCGTCGAGGGGGAACAGGTCGTGGGAGCGGTGCCGCCGCAGCCCGGGGGTCCCGGACCGGTCGACGGCGAACCGCGTCCGCGACCGCCAGCGCAGCGGGCCGCCGGGCAGCGCCTCGACGATCAGGCCGGTGAGGAGGGGGTCGGCGGGGTCGAGCCGGCCGAGCCGGGTGAGCTGCTCGCGGACGACGTCGGCCTTGAGCCGGCGCTGCCCGTCCCAGGACACGTGCTGCCAGTCGCAACCCCCGCAGCGCCCCGGCCCGCTGTACGGGCAGGGCCGCTCGACGCGGTCGGGCGAGGCCTCGCGCACCTCGACCGCGTCGGCGCGGCAGTAGCCGGGCTGGCGGTCCTCGGTGACGCGGACGACCACCCGCTCCCCCGGCAGCGCGTGCCGCACGAACACCACCCGGCCCTCGTGCCGGGCCACGCAGTGCCCGCCGTGGGCCACCGGGCCGACGGTCACCTCGAACTCCCGGCCGGTCCAGCCGCCACCCCGGTCGGGGCGCGGCGGCCGGGCTCCCCGGGGGCGGCGCCGGCCGTCAGCCATAGGGGGTCGACTCGACCGGGTCGTCGGACAGGCCGCGGCGCACGTCGCCCGGCGCCGGGCCCCGCTGTCGGTCGTCGTCGCGGCCGATGGAGCTCTCCAGCTGCCACGGCACCGTGGTGATCATGACCCCGGGCTGGAACTGCAGCCGGGCGCGCAGCCGCAGCGCGCTCTGGTTGTGCAGCACGTTCTCCCACCAGTGCCCGACGACGTACTGCGGCACGAACACGATGACCAGCTCCCGCGGGCTGGAGCGGCGGATCGCCTTCACGTAGTCGACGACCGGCCGGGTGATCTCCCGGAACGGCGACTCGAGCACGGTCAGCGGGACGGGGATGTCGTAGCGGTCCCAGTCGGCCTGCAGGGCGCGGGTGTCGGCGTCGTCGACGTTGACCGTCAGCGCGGTCAGCTGGTCGGGCCGGGTGGCGCGGGCGAAGGCCAGCGCGCGCAGCGTCGGCCGGTGCACCTTGGACACGAGCACGACGGCGTGGACCTTGCTCGGCAGCATCCGCGAGTCGACGTCGGGCACCAGCTGCTCGGCGACGTGCGAGTAGTGCCGGTTGATCGCCCGCATCAGGACGATGAGGAACGGCATGCACACCAGCACCAGCCACGCGCCGTGGACGAACTTGGTGACCACGATCACGACCAGCACGACGCTGGTGAGCGTGGCGCCGGCGAGGTTGATCGCCTGGGACCGGCGCATCCGGGCCCGCTGGGCGGCGTCCGTGCTCGAGCGCAGCTCCCGGTTCCAGTGCCGGACCATCCCCCACTGACCGATGCTGAAGCTGATGAACACCCCGAGGATGTAGAGCTGGATCAGCGAGGTCACCGACGCGTCGAAGACGACGATCAGCAGGCCGGCGAACCCGGCCAGCAGCAGGATGCCGTTGCTGAAGGCGAGCTTGTCGCCGCGGGTGTGCAGCTGCCGGGGCAGGAAGCGGTCCTGCGCGAGCACCGAGCCCAGCAGCGGGAAGCCGTTGAACGCGGTGTTGGCCGCGAGGACGAGGACGGCGGCGGTGAACGCCTGGACGGCGAAGAAGCCCACCGACTGGGACCCGCCGAAGGTGGCCGCCGCCACCTGCGCGATCACCGTCCGCTGCGGCTCGGTCTCGCAGTCGGCGAAGCCGACCAGGTCGCACGCCGACGCCGCGTACCGGACGTCGGTGAGCAGGGCCAGCGCGGTGATCCCGGCGAACATCGCCGCCGCCACGCCGCCCATGAGGGCCAGGGTGGTGGCGGCGTTGCGGCTCTTGGGCGGGCGGAAGGCCGGGACGCCGTTGGCGATCGCCTCCACGCCGGTCAGGGCGGTGCACCCGGAGGCGAAGGCGCGCAGCGCCAGCAGGACCAGCGCCAGCCCGCCGAGCTCGGCGTAGTCCGCCTGCGGGCTGATCGTGTACCCGGCGCTCTCGGCCGCCAGGTCCGAGCCGGTGACGAAGTACCGCACCAGGCCGGTGGCGATCATGACCAGGATCGCGGTGATGAACAGGTAGGTGGGCGCGGCGAAGGCGCGGCCGGACTCCCGCAGCCCGCGCAGGTTGAGCGCCGCCAGCAGGGCCACCAGGCCGAGGGCGATCGCGACCCGGTGCTCGTCCAGCGCCGGGAAGGCCGAGATGATGTTGTCGGTGCCGGCCGACACCGACACCGCCACGGTGAGCACGTAGTCGATGAGCAGCGCGCTGGCCACCACCAGCCCCGCGAACTGGCCGTGGTTGCGCATGGCGACCTCGTAGTCGCCACCGCCGGACGGGTAGGCGCGCACCACCTGCCGGTAGGACGCCACCACCGTCACCAGCAGCACGACCACCCCCGCCGCCAGCCAGGGGGTCAGGTACAGGTACGCCGTGCCGGCCAGCGCCAGGATCACCAGCAGCTCCTGGGTGGCGTAGGCCACGGAGGAGAGCGGGTCGCTGGCGAAGACGGGGAGCGCGACGCGCTTGGGCAGCAGGGACTCCCCCAGCCGGTCGCTGCGGACCGGCCGTCCCAGGACGAGCCGTTTCGGCAGTTGTCCGAGGTCGGACAGGCTTGGCACGGCGGCGATGGTACGGACGCCGGGGCACCCGGTGCCGCACCTCCGGGACGGCTGCGCCCCCGACGGGTCAGGCGTCCGCGACGGGTCCTCCGCAGCCGCCCGAGCGGGTGTAGCTTCGCGCCCGGTGAGCGGGCGGACGGCGCCCGCGAGCGAGTGGCAGGAGCGACACGTGCACGTGGTCGTCATGGGCTGCGGCCGTGTCGGCTCGGCGATCGCGCGGCGGCTGGAGAAGATCGGTCACAGTGTCGCGGTCATCGACCAGGACCCCGAGGCGTTCCGCCGGCTGGGCCCGGAGTTCAGCGGCCGCCAGGTGACCGGCCTGGGCTTCGACCGGCAGGTGCTCCTCGACGCCGGCATCGACTCGGCCGGGGCCTTCGCCGCGGTGAGCAGCGGGGACAACTCCAACATCATCAGCGCCCGCGTCGCCCGGGAGACCTTCGGCGTCCAGCACGTCGTCGCCCGGATCTACGACTCCAAGCGGGCCGAGGTGTACGAGCGCATGGGCATCCCGAGCGTGGCCACGGTGCCCTGGACGGTGAACCGGCTCATGCGCGAGCTGCTGTCGGTCAAGGTCAGCGAGATCTGGCGCGAGCCCACCGGCAAGGTGCTGCTGATGCGGGTGACCGTCACCGACGGCTGGGTGGGCCGCAAGGTCGCCGAGCTGGAGGCCGCCTGCGGCGCCCGGGCCGCCTGGCTGGTCCGCTTCGGCGAGTCGCAGCTGCTCACGGCCAACACCGTCCTGCAGGACGGCGACCAGCTCGTGGTCGCCGCCACCGACCAGATCTCCGACCGCGTGCACCAGGCCGTCGAGCACCCCGAGGGAGGCAGGGTCTGATGCGGGTCGCCATCGTGGGGGCCGGCGCGGTCGGCCGGTCGATCGCCGGGGAGCTGCTGTCCAACGGGCACACCGTGATGCTCATCGAGAAGGACGGCCGCAAGGTCCGCACCCGCTCGGTGCCCGGCGCGGAGTGGGTGCAGGCCGACGCCTGCGAGGTGTCCTCCCTCGAGGAGGCGCAGCTGGCCACCTGCGACGTGGTCGTCGCGGCCACCGGTGACGACAAGGCCAACCTCGTCGTCTCGCTGCTGGCCAAGACCGAGTTCGCCGTCAACCGCGTCGTGGCCCGGGTCAAGGACCCGCGCAACGAGTGGCTCTACACCGAGGCCTGGGGCGTCGACGTCGCCGTCTCCACGCCGCGGGTGCTCGCCGCGCTGGTCGAGGAGGCGGTGACCGTCGGCGACGTCGTCCGGCTGATGAGCTTCCGCAAGGGCGCGGCGACGCTGGTGGAGATCACCCTCGCCGAGGACACCCCGTGGGCCGGCCGGCCGCTGGGCGAGGTGCCGCTGCCCCGCGAGACGGTGCTCACCGCCCTGCTGCGCGGCGACCGGGTCATCACGCCGAGCCCCGACGAGCCGCTCGAGGTCGGCGACGAGCTGCTGTTCATCACCCACGCCGACGTCGAGGAGCAGCTGCAGCAGGTGCTCTCCCCCCACATGGTGTGACCCCGCGCGGTTGACCTGCGCCGGGACCCGCGGCGACGATGGCGCGGGCCGCGGCCACCGGCCGCCCGGTCCCCGACGAGGGGGGTCCCATGAGCGACACCCGGACCGTGTCGGTGCCCCACCTGGGCGGCTCGGAGATCGGCCACCGGGCGGCCCGACCCCACGACCCGTCGCTGCCGACGCTGGTCCTGGTCAACTCGTTCACCACCGACGCGGACCTCTACCGGCCCCAGTTCGCCGACGACGAGCTCGCGGGCACCGCCAACCTGATCGCGCTCGAGCCGTACGGCCACGGCCGGACCCGCGCATCCTGGGCACAGTTCACCTACTGGGACTCGGCCATCGCCGACCTGCAGGCCCTCGACGCGCTCGGCATCCCCGAGGTGTTCGTCCTGGGCACCTCGCAGGGCGGCTGGGTGGCCGCGCGCATGGCGGTGCTCGCGCCCGACCGGATCACGGGCATCGTCCTCCTCGGCACGTCGATGGACGCCGAGAGCCGGCGCAGCCGGGACCTCGGCTGCTGGGACGGCGTCGGCTTCTGCCCGCCGGCCATCGACGCCCTCGCCGGGAGCGTCGGGGAGGACTGGGTGGTCCCGGCCGAGCTCGTCGACGCCGTCCTCGCGGAGGGCCTCGGGGAGGACGTGCCGGACGACGAGCGCGCGTTCTGGCACGCCCGACACCGGGAGAACTACGCCGGCGACGCCGGGCGCGAACGGCTCCGGCTCAGCTCGGTGAACCTGCGCGACCGCGACGGGCTGCACGGCCGCCTCGACGGGGTGCGCTGCCCCGTCCTGTGGATGCACGGCACCGCCGATCCGGTCTACTCCGTCGCCAACGCCGAGGACGGGATCCGCCGGTTCGTCAACAGCCCGCACGCCGAGCTGCGCGTCGTCGAGGGCGGCCGGCACTTCCTCAGCGCCTCCGACCCCGCGGCCGTCGACGCCGCGACCGTGGAGTTCATCCGCCGCTGGGCCTAGGCGGTGTCCGGCGGCGGTCCGGCTCCGTCCTCCACGCGGTGCCGGTGCAGGCGGGCGACCACCCACAGGGTGACCGCGAGCGCCGCCGCGGTCACCGGCAGGCCGAGCACGAGTGAGGCGACGCCGAGCAGGTCCTCCTCGTTGGCGAGGTACAGCGGCGTCTGCACCGCGACCCGCAGCAGGAAGGTCAGCGCCCACAGCACGGTCAGCCAGCCGTAGGCGCGGACCACGCGGGGGTCGTCGCGCCAGTGCCGCTCGGGCGCGGGGTCGGTCGGGCGCTGCCCGGCCGCGGAGCCGGGCTCCGGCCCGGACTCCGGGTCGGGCGCCGGCCGGTGCTGCAGCCGGGCCCGGGCGGTGCCGACCCGCCGCCGCAGCCCGGGCAGGGAGTGCGCGGCCATGGAGCCCAGGTGGCTCGGGGCGAGGAACTCGGCGAGGACGCCGACCAGCGGCCAGCGCAGCGGCACCGACCCCAGCAGGACGACGCCGATGACGGCGTTGCGGATGATCCCGGGCACGAAGTAGTTGCGGGCCTGCCCGGACGCGGCCGCGATCGCGACGGCGATCGCCACGCCGAACAGGCCGCTGAACGCCTGCTGCACGCTCTCGCGGCGGACCAGGCGGAAGACCAGCACCAGGACGGCGGCGCCGATCGCGAACCACACACCGGTGCGCAGGCCACCGATCGCGTTGGCGACGATGAACGCCACGGTCGGCAGGGACGCGTCGACCATCCCGCGCCAGCCACCGAGCTGCTCGAGCACGAGGTGGCGGTCGAAGGTCACGGCCGGGCCGTCGTCCCCGGTCTCCTCCTGCGCTGCTGGTCCCCCGGGCTCACGCCGGCCGTCGTCGTGGGCCGGCGCCGTCACCCCGCGCTCAGCTCGTACCAGGGGTTGTAGATGACCTTGCGCCCGTCGAAGGAGGCGAAGCGTCCGCGCGCGGTCAGCGACCGCCCGGGCTCGATGCCCGGGATGCGCCGGCGGCCGAGCCACACGAGGGTGACCGAGCCCGAGCCGTCGAACAGCTCGGCCTCCAGGGTGGGGACGGTCTCGCGCGGGGTGTAGACGACCGACTTGAGCCGGCCGGTCACGGTGACCACGGCTCCCTTGCGGCAGGCGCTGACCAGCTCGCAGCCGGCGCGGTCGGTCTCGGCGCGCAGCTCCAGCGCGTCGATCGTGGAGTCGTCGGCGGTCAGCCGCTGCAGGGTGCGCGCGAGCCAGCCGCCGGGACGCGTCTGTGTCACGTGTCCAGCGTAATCCGGCATCAGGGGCTCGGACGTCGGCCGTCGCCCGGGTCGTCGCGGCGCTGCTCGAGCCACGCGCGGACCACCGCCCACGCCTCCCCGGCCGGGTCGATCGGCTCGAGGTGACCGCCTGCCACCAGGCGCACCTGCACCCGGTCGCCGGCCGCCGTCGCCGCCGCCGCGTAGCGCTCGCTCTGCTCGGGTGGCACGACGTCGTCGTCGGTGCCGTGCACGCACAGGACGTCGGCGCCGGTGGGCAGCAGCCGCACGGGGTCGGCGGCGGCGTAGCGGCCGGGCACCTCCCCGGGCTCGCCGCCGAGGAACTCCTGCGCCGCCCGGCGGCCCAGCGACCGCTCCGCGGCCCGGTCCAGGTCGACCACCCCCGCCTGCAGCACCGCCGCGGTCACCCGCACCCGCGGCCGCGCGCCCGGCGCGCCGTCGGGGAGCCGCCCGCGCCCGGCGGCCCAGGCGGCGAGGTGCCCGCCGGCCGAGTGGCCGACGACGGTCACGTCGGCGAGGTCGAGCCGGTCGCTCGGGGCCAGGTCGGCCAGCGCGTCGAGTGCGGCGGCGACGTCCTCCAGCGTGGCCGGCCAGCCGCCGCCCGCGCCCACCCGCCGGTACTCGACGGCGACCGCCGCCCAGCCCGCCGCGGCGAGGTCGGCGGCCAGCGGGCGGGCCAGCTCGACGCCGTACGCCGCGCGCCAGAAGCCGCCGTGCAGGACGACGGCGACGGGCGCCGGGTCGTCCGCGGCAGCCGGCAGCGTCAGCTCGAGGAACTGGTCCGGGTGCGACCCGTAGGGGATCGTCCGCGGGCTCACGCGGCCGGGCCGGGAGCCGGCGGCTGCGGCGGGCCGCCCTGCGGCGCCGGCCGGGGCGCTGCCGGCCGCGGCGCTCCGGGCCGCTGGGCTGCCTGCTGCTGGGCCGCCTGCTGCTGGCGGGCGAGCTGCGCGGCGGCCTGCGGCGGCAGGGTGAGCGGCAGCTGCTCGCGCACCGGCATCGGATCGGTGCCGCGGACGACGACGATCTGGCGGAAGGCGTCCTCGAGGAGCGCGGCCGCGTCGGGGTCCTCGGCGGCCGGGCCGCTGATCATCCCGCGCAGGAACCAGCGCGGGCCGTCGACGCCCAGGAAGCGGGCCGCCCGCCGCTGCGGCTTGGGCGGTGGACCGCCCGGCTGCGGGGGCGGCGTGACGAGGACGGTGCCGGCCAGCTCGGGGCCGAACGGGCCCTCGACCTCGGTGAGCCGCCCGCCCTGGCCCGACGCGCTCGTGGCGAGGTCGGCGCGGACGTCGTCCCAGATGCCGGCGGCCCGGGGTGCGGCGAAGGCCGAGACCTGCAGCAGCGAGTCGCCGTGGCGCAGCGTCGCGCCGACGACCTTCTGCTGCTGGTTGAGGTCGACCCGCAGCTCGGTGCCCGGGACGGCGGGCAGCCGCAGCGCACCGAGGTCGACCCGGGGCCGGCCGTCGTCGGGGGCGTCGGCGAGGTCGTAGGGGCCGGTGGTCTCCTCGACCTCCCGCTCACGGTGCTGGGGCTCGGGCGGCACGCCGCGCTCGCGCAGGCTGCGGTCGATGCGGTTGCGCCGTCGTCCGAAGGGCATCTCAGGCCTCCTCTGCCACCGGCCGGGCGGCGCGGCCGGTGGACCCGTGGCCGCCCTCGCCGCGGATGCTGGCCGGCAGCTCGTCGACCGGCAGGAAGCGGGCCCGCACCACCGGCTGCACCACCAGCTGGGCCACCCGCTCGCCGCGCCGCAGGGTCACCGTCGTGTCCGGGTCGAGGTTGACCAGGTTGACCTTGATCTCACCGCGGTAGCCGGCGTCGATGGTGCCCGGCGCGTTGACCAGGCTCAGCCCGTGCCGCGCGGCCAGGCCCGAGCGCGGGTGCACGAATCCGGCGTAGCCCTCGGGGATCGCCACGGCCACGCCGGTGCCCACCAGCGCCCGCTGGAGCGGGGCGAGCTCGACGTCGTCGGTGAGGGTGAGGTCGGCCCCCGCGTCGCCGGGCAGGGCGTAGTGCGGCGGCGTCGCGCCGGGCGCGGTCAGCCGCACCGGGACGTCGACGGCGGGGGGCACGGCGGGGGGCTGGACCACGACCGCGACAGTAATCGCGGGCTCAGGCCCGGTGCCGCCGCAGGTCGGCCCGGACGCGCCGGGCCAGGTTCTCCGTGGCCTTGAGGTTGCCGCGGCCCCCGATCGCGGCGCCGATCAGGAGGGGTGCGGCCGCCCCGAGGTTGCGCGCCAGCCGGCGGGTGAGCTGGCGGCTGAGCGTCCGCAGCCCCGCCGTGCCGAGCACCACGCCCATGCCCTGGCGCTCGCCGTCCTCGACGGCGCGCTGCGAGGTCCAGCTCGCGAGGTAGGCGGCGGCCCGCTCGCGGTCGGTGCCGACGGCGGGCCGCCCGTGGAGCTCGTGCAGCTCGCCGATCAGCACCACCTCGACGCCGGCGGTCAGCAGCGTCTCGGCGCCCAGCTCCAGCGGCAGGGCGACCAGCGAGGCGGGAGCGAGCCACTGCGCCGCGAACAGCCCGCCGGTGGCCGCCCCCACGGCGGTGGTCAGCCGGGCCGCCCGGGTGGTCAGCGCGTCGGCGATCTCCTCGTCGGTGCGCCCGGGGTGGGCCGCGCGCAACCGGGCGGCGTCGCGGATGGGCAACCGGGGCGCGGCGGTGGCGAGCAGCTCGCCCAGGACCGGGCCGAGGCCGCGGTCGCCGTCGTCCCCGGCCGGAGCCGTGCTGCCGGGCGGGTCCCCGCGGCGGGTGGCCGCGGCGGAGAGGGCGCCGACGACGTCGCGCAGCAGGCCGGCGGCCGACCGCCGGGAGCCGTCAGGGGCAGCGGTGTCGTCGTCGGTCCCGCCGAGCAGGCCGGAGACGGCGTCGGCCAGTGCGCGGGCAGCGCGGCCCAGGCCGGTGTCGGCGTCCAGCCAGGCCGGGCCGTCCTCCGGGGGGCCGGGGTCGGCCGGCCGCTGGACCGGCCGTGGCGGCGGGACGTCCCTGGGTGCGCCGGTGCGCCCGCTGTACCCGGTCATCGGCTGCTCCCTCCCCGTGCGTCCCGCCGCGCCTCCCCTGCAGTGTCCCCGGCCCGGCCGTGGGCCCGCGAACGGCCGGGAGCGGAGGTGCTCAGGCCGCGCAGTCGCGGCAGTAGTTCTCGCCGCCGCGGGTGGCGGCCAGGCGGCTGCGGTGCTGCACGAGGAAGCACCGCGAGCAGGTGAACTCGTCCTCCTGCTTGGGCAGGACGCGGACGGTCAGCTCCTCGTTGGACAGGTCCGCACCGGGCAGCTCGAGGCTCTCGTTGAAGTCCGTCTCGTCGACGTCGACCGAGCTGGACTGGGCCTCGGCACGCCGCGCCTTGAGCTCCTCGAGCGAGTCCTCGCCGAGCTCGTCGGCCTCGTTGCGTCGCGGGGCGTCGTAGTCGGTGGCCATGGGGTGTGCCCCTCCTCCGGGGTTCTCGCGGGCGGAACGCGCCCGCTTCGTCCGACGGCGGCGGGGTGCGCCACCGTCCTGTGCGGCCGACGGGGACGGCCGCTGGTCACGGTCCGGACCTGCTCCGGAGCGACCCGACGGTCGTCCCGGTGCGGGACCGGCAGCCCCCCAACGCCGTGCGGCCCCGGTTTGTGCCCGCCCGGAGGCCGTCGACACGCCGGGCGGCGCCCGGCCGGGGTCGGAGCCCCGGCGGGCGGGTCGGGAGGCGGAGTGCCGGAGGTTACCCTGCGGCCCGTGTCGAGTGCCGTGGGAGCTGACCCTGCCGTCGTCGGTCCGTACCTGGCCTCCGCCCTGGGCGACGAGCGCTGGCGCGAGGTGACCATCGAGCTGATCGCCGCCGGCATGTCCAACCTCACGTACGTGGTCACGCCGGCCGGCGGCACGGCCGACGACGCGGTGATCCTGCGCCGCCCGCCCACCGGCGCGGTGCTGGCCACGGCGCACGACATGGCGCGCGAGCACCGGGTGATCAGCGCGCTCGGGCCGACCGACGTCCCGGTGCCGCGGACGCTGCACCTGTGCACCGACCCCGGGGTCCTGGGCGCGCCGTTCTACGTCATGGAGCGGGTGGTGGGCCTGCACGTGGTCAACGAGCTGCCGGAGGGCTACGCCGACCGGCCGGAGCAGCGCCGGGCCATCGGCGACGGGCTGGTCGACGTGCTCGCCGACCTGCACTCGGTCGACCACCAGGCGGTCGGGCTGGGCGACTTCGGCCGGCCGGAGGGCTTCCTCGCCCGGCAGGTGCGCCGCTGGAGCAGGCAGTGGGACGCCACCCGTGACCGCGACCGCCCGCAGATGGACGCCCTCGCCGCCCGGCTGGCCGAGACCGTCCCGGCCACCCAGCGCCACGGCATCGTCCACGGCGACTACCGGCTGGACAACTGCCTGCTCGACCCGGAGCGCCCCGGCGGCATCCGTGCGGTCCTCGACTGGGAGATGTCGACACTGGGCGACCCGCTCACCGACATCGGGATGCTGTTCGTCTACTGGCCCGAGGCCGGCGAGACCCGGCCGGTGCTCAGCCCGGTGACGACGCTGCCCGGGTTCCCCACCCGCCGCGAGGTCGCCGACCGCTACGCCGACCGCAGCGGGCTCGACCTCGGCGATCTCACCTGGTACGTCGGGTTCGCCTACTTCAAGTTCGCGGCGATCGTCGCCGGCATCGTCGCCCGCTCGGCGGCCGGCGCCATGGCGGGCAAGGACACCTCCGGGTACGCCGACCGCATCGACCCGTGCGTCGAGCTGGGACGCGCCGCGCTGGAGGACGGTGTCCTCTGAGGTCGGCGGCCCCGCCTAGACTCCGCGCGACCCGCCGGTCCGGTCCGGGCGGGCGCCGAGGAGGACGAGCGTGAGCACCACCACCGACAGCCCTCCGGTGCGGCGCCGCGACCGCCGCCCGGTGCCGCCGCTGGTCTTCCTGCTCGTCCTGGCCCTCGCCGCCCTGGGCGTGTGGTGGAAGGTGCTCTCCGACGAGGGCAACCGCGCGGAGGCCGACGAGGCCGCCTGCGCCACCGCAGAGGCGGCGCCGCCGTCGTTGGACCCGAGCACGCTGTCGGTGCGCGTCTTCAACGCCACCGACCGCGCCGGGCTCGCCCAGGAGGTCGCCGCCGAGCTCCAGGGGCGCGGGTTCGTCGTCGAGGAGGTCGCCAACGACCCCTCCGACCGCGAGGTGACCGGCACCGGCGAGGTGCGGCACGGTCCCCGCGGCGACGAGTCGGCCCGCTACCTGGCGCTGTTCCTGCCCGGGGCCGGCACCTTCCTCGACACCCGGGCCACCGCCCAGGTCGACCTGGTGATCGGCCCGGACTTCACCGAGCTGGCGACACCGGAGCAGGTCGCCGCGACCCTCAGCCCGATCGCCAGCGCCGAGGCCGCCTGCTCGGAGGCGTAGGACGAAGGACCCCCTTGCCCCCGCCGCCCGCACGTCGGCCTCGCCCGGAGGCTCGGCCCGAGCGTGCGAGGGCTGAGAGGGGCGAGGTCCTTGTGCCTGCAAGGGGGCCGTTCCAGCACGTCACCGGGAGTCGTGCAGCCGGTCGAGCAGCGCCAGCAGCGGCTCGGCCACGGTCTCCGGGACGGCGACCGCCATCGGCTCGGCGAACGGCCGCCCGGGCAGCCCGGTGACCACCAGGCCCGCCTCGGCGGCGACCAGCGCGCCGGCGGCGTGGTCCCACGGCTTGAGGTCCAGCTCGTAGTACGCGTCCACCCGCCCGGCCGCCGCGGCGCAGAGGTCCAGCGACGCGCAGCCGTACCGGCGGATGTCGCGCACCTCGGGCAGCAGCTGCGCGAGGACCGCGCCCTGCGCCCGGCGCTGCTCCACCCGGTAGCCGAACCCGGTGGCCACGAGCGTCTGCCCGAGCTCCCGCGGGCGGTTGCCGGACAGTCGCACCGGCGCGGGCGCCTCGCGCGTGGAGAGGAAGGCCCCGCCGCCGGCCGTGGCGGTGAACAGGTCCCCGGTGGGGACGTCGAGGACCGCCCCGGCCACGGTGACGCCGTCGGCCTGGGCGGCGATCGACACCGCGTACCCGCGCAGGCCGTAGAGGAAGTTGACCGTCCCGTCGATCGGGTCGACCACCCAGCGCACGCCGCTGGTGCCCGCGCGGTCGGCGCCCTCCTCCCCGAGCAGGCCGTCGCCGGGCCGGGCGCCGAGCAGCCGGTCGGTGATCAGCCGCTCGGCCGCGGTGTCGACGGCGGTGACGACGTCGGTGGGGCTGGACTTGACGTCGACGGCGGCCGCGGCCGAACCGCGCTCGCGGGTGACCAGCGCGGCCGCCTCCCGGGCGGTGGCGACGGCCAGGTCGAGCAGGGCCACGGGTGACGCGGGGGCACTCACCCGGGCGATCCTGCCCGAGCCCCCCGGCCGCGTGCGGCGCCGGTCACTACTGTGGCCGCCGTGCAGGGGTTCGGCGTGGACATCGGCGGCAGCGGCATCAAGGGGTGCCTGGTCGACCTCGAGGAGGGAGCCCTCGTCGGGGAGCGCATCCGCGTGGAGACACCGCAGCCCTCGTCGCCGGCGGCCGTCTACGACGTCGTCGTGGGGATCGTGCAGTCCTTCGGCTGGACCGGCCGGATCGGCGTCACCTACCCCGGCGTCATGAAGCGCGGCGTGGCGCACACCGCGGCCAACATGGACAAGGGCTGGATCGGCACCGACGTCGACGCCGGGCTGAGCGCGCTGGTGCCGGGCACGGTCGAGACGCTCAACGACGCCGACGCCGCGGGGCTGGCCGAGATGCGCTACGGCGCCGGCCGCGACCGGCAGGGCGTCGTCCTGCTGCTCACGTTCGGCACCGGCATCGGCAGCGCGCTGTTCGTCGACGGCCACCTGGTGCCCAACACCGAGTTCGGCCACATCCAGGTCGACGGCCACGACGGCGAGAAGAAGGCGTCGGCCGCCGCGAAGGACCGGGAGGAGCTCAGCTACCCGCAGTGGGCCAAGCGGGTGGACCGCTACCTCGACGTCCTCGAGGGCAGCGTCTGGCCGGACCTGATCATCGTCGGCGGCGGCGTGAGCAAGAAGGCGCACAAGTGGGTGCCGCTGCTGTCGACGCGCACGCCCGTGGTGCCGGCGCAGCTGCAGAACGACGCGGGCATCGTGGGGGCCGCCCTGGCCGCCGCCGAGCGGCTGGAGCCCTGAGCCGGGACGCGGATCGCGAGCCGACCCTTCCGGGCGACCGGGCGCCGTTCGAGGCGCTGGTCACACGGCGTCACGCCGTTACAATGGAGGAGCCCCAGCCCGTCACCACCCAGCCGGGAGTCATCCCCCCTCCCCCCCCGCGGCCAAACACCGCGCCGGTCCCCGGGGCCCCCGGTCACCGGCCGACGGCAGGGGCCGCTACCCGGGAACCACACTGCTCCCGGGGAACGCACCGAGCACGGGAAGGAACCCTGAGTGCCCGCCGACAAGCCTGCACCGGACACCGAGGCCGCGAGCAGCACCCGCTCCCGGACGGTGGCCGCGAGCACCCGGCCCTCCCGGACCAGCACCCCCGTGGGGGTCACCGACGGCGGGACCACCAAGCCCGCCCCCCGGAAGAGGACCTCGGCCAAGCCCGCCGCGACGAGCACCAAGAGCGCTGCCAAGCCGAGCATCAGCCCCTCCCCGGGCGCCGGTGAGGGCACCGTGCTGACCGCGGTCGCCACCGACGACTCCGCCGTCGCGGTGATCGACGCCGGCGCCGAGGGCCTCACCCTCGACGAGACGGTGGTCGCCGGTCCGGACGGCGCCGAGCCCGCCGAGGTCCCCGCCGCCGAGGAGGCCGCCGCCGAGGGCGGCGACTTCGAGTGGGACGACGAGGAGGAGTCCGAGGCGCTCCGGCAGGCCCGCAAGGACGCCGAGCTCACCGCCTCGGCCGACTCGGTCCGCGCCTACCTCAAGCAGATCGGCAAGGTCGCCCTCCTCAACGCCGAGGAGGAGGTCGACCTCGCCAAGCGCATCGAGGCCGGCCTCTACGCCGCCGAGCGGATGCGCCAGGTCGAGGAGGAGGGCCAGAAGCTCTCCCCGCAGATGCGCCGTGACCTCAACTGGATCATCCGTGACGGCGAGCGTGCCAAGAACCACCTGCTGGAGGCCAACCTCCGCCTGGTGGTCTCCCTCGCCAAGCGCTACACCGGCCGCGGCATGGCGTTCCTGGACCTCATCCAGGAGGGCAACCTCGGCCTCATCCGCGCCGTCGAGAAGTTCGACTACACCAAGGGCTACAAGTTCTCCACGTACGCCACCTGGTGGATCCGGCAGGCGATCACCCGCGCCATGGCCGACCAGGCCCGCACCATCCGCATCCCGGTGCACATGGTCGAGGTCATCAACAAGCTCGGCCGCATCCAGCGCGAGCTGCTCCAGGACCTGGGCCGCGAGCCCACCCCGGAGGAGCTGGCCAAGGAGATGGACATCACCCCGGACAAGGTGCTGGAGATCCAGCAGTACGCCCGGGAGCCGATCAGCCTCGACCAGACCATCGGCGACGAGGGCGACAGCCAGCTCGGTGACTTCATCGAGGACTCCGAGGCGGTCGTCGCGGTCGACGCGGTCAGCTTCACCCTGATGCAGGACCAGTTGACCAGCGTGCTGCAGACCCTCTCCGAGCGGGAGGCCGGCGTCGTCCGGCTGCGGTTCGGCCTCACCGACGGTCAGCCGCGCACGCTCGACGAGATCGGCCAGGTCTACGGCGTGACCCGCGAGCGGATCCGCCAGATCGAGTCCAAGACGATGTCGAAGCTGCGCCACCCCAGCCGCTCCCAGGTGCTGCGCGACTACCTGGACTAGGCGAAGGACCTCCTCGCCCCCCGGCCCTCGCTCCGCTCGGGCCGGGCCCCTGCGAGGAGGCTGTTCCAGCACGTCACCCGGACGACCCCCGACCCCAGCGGTCGGGGGTCGTCGTCGTGCCGGTGTGTGTTCCGGCCGCGTTGCGGGATGGTCACGATCTCACCCTGCCGGGCGGACGACGCGGTGTACCGCGGCACCGGCCGGGTAGACGGCGTAGCGTGGAGGACGTCGAGACAGCAGCGGACCCACGGCAGCCGGAAGCCATCCGGCGCACCGGCACCACCAGCACCACGAACTGACAGACCAGCACCACCCAGTGACGTCCCTGCTGAACCCCCCCACCAGTCCCAGCGGCCACCGGCTCACCACGACCGGCGAGTCGGCCGCCGTGACGGGAGGCACGGGAACAGGAGGATCCATCCTGGCGCTGTGCAGGAGGCCGATCCGCAGCCGCGGGTCCGTGCGGTAGAGAGCGAGTGATGACCCAGATGACCCAGACGCTGACGACGACCCCCGCCGCCGACGACCTGGTCGTGCCCTTCCACTGCGACCGGTGCGGCGCACTGGCCAAGGTGCGTGTCGTGCTCGCCAGCGGTAGCGACCTCGTCTTCTGCGGGCACCACGCTCGCGAGTACGAGTCCAAGCTCCGCGACATCGCCGTCGACATCATCGAGACCGACGGCGAGCAGCGCCTCACGAACTGACGGAGGCGCTATCGTCGCTCCCAGCGATGAAGCCCTCACCCGACGCCGCCGCCGGCGTCCCCGTATCGCCTCGCGCGTACGGGGACCCGGCGGCTCCGTCGTTCCCGGGGACCCCCGGTCGACGGCGACCCGAGGAACCCCCGATGCCGCAGCACCCTGCCCCCGCCCCCGAGGCCACCGCGCCGGAGACCACCGAGACCGGCGGCTTCTCCGACGACACCCGGCCGGTCCCGCGCGACCGCGGGCCGGTCGGTCCGGACACCCCTCTCCCGCCGGCGCCTCCCGCGGCCGCCGCCCCCGCCGACACGGCCGGGGAGCCCGCAGCCGGGGATGCCGCGCTCGCCTCCGCCGAGGACGCGGGCCCGGTCGCCGCACCGGCCCCTCCGGCCGCGGACGACGCCGGCGGCGAGACCCCCGCGCCCGACCCGGTGGACGACACGGTCACGCTGACCGGCGGCCCCGCCGCCGACGCCGGCACCGACGCCGACGCGTCGCACGCCACCGAGCCGGTCGACCTCGCCGGACCGGTCCCGGCCGCACCGTCCGGCACCGCACCGTCCGGCACCGCACCGTCCGGCACCGCACCGTCCGGCACCGCACCGTCCGGCACCGCACCGTCCGGCACCGAGCCCGCGGACACCGACCTCTCCGACACCGTCACGCTGTCCGGAGCCGCGGTGCCGGCCGGCCCGCCTCCCGCCCCCGCCCCGGTGTCACCCACGCCCACCGGGACTGCCGGCGACGCCGGCGGGCCGCCCGCACCCCCGGCCGGCCCGAGCCGCCCGCGCCGTCCCTGGTGGCGCCGTCCCGCCGCGCTCGTCCCCGCCGGCCTGCTCGCCGTGCTCGGCGCCGGCTACGGCGTCGACCTGCTGGTGGCCGGGGACGACGTCCCCCGCAACACCGTCGTCGCCGGCGTGGAGATCGGCGGCCTGTCGCGCGCCGCGGCGGCCACCGAGCTCGAGGAACAGCTCGCGCCGCGGGTCGCGGCCGACCACGTCGTCGTCGCCGACGACGTCGAGACCACCCTCTCCCCCGCCACCGCCGGGATCGCCCTCGACGTCGACGCGACCGTCGACGCCGCCGGCGACCAGCCGCTGAACCCGTGGACACGCCTGGTGTCGCTCGTCGACGAGCGCGAGGTCACCCCGGTGGTCACCGCCGAGGAGACCTCGCTGGCCGCGCAGGTCGACACCATCGCCACCCAGGTCGACCGCGCGCCGGTCGACGCCACCGTCACCCTCGAGGGCACCACGCCGTCGGTGGTCCAGCCGGTCGACGGGCGCACGCTCGACCGCGAGGGCGCCGCCGACGCGATCACCGCGGCACTGGCCTCCGGCGGCGACCCGCAGACCCCGATCGAGCTGCCGGTCGACGTCACCCCGGTCCGGGTCGGCGCCGAGGAGGCGCAACGGGTCCTCGACGAGACGGTCACCCCCGCGCTGGCCGCCCCGGTCACCGTGACCAGCCAGGACGGCGCCACCTCGGTGGAGATCCCGGCCGAGGCCATCGCGGCGTCGCTGACCTTCACCCCGCAGGACAGCGGCGAGCTCGCCGTCGCCGTCGACCCCGCCGCGCTGCAGACGGCGATGGGCGAGGACTTCGCGGCCTTCGGCACCCCGGCCCAGGACGCCCGCTTCGAGATCACCGGCGAGACCGTGCGCGTCGTCCCCTCGGTCGACGGCACCGGCGTCGACCCGGACGCCCTGGCCGGCCAGCTGCTCGAGGTGCTGCCCGACCCCGCGCCGCGGACGGTCACCGCCGAGCTCGGCGCCGTCCCGGCCGACCTCACCACCCAGGAGGCCGAGGCGCTGGGCATCCGGGAGGAGGTCAGCTCCTTCACGACCACGACGACGAACAACGCCAGCGCCACCAACATCCGCACGGTGGCGGCGGAGGTCGACGGCGCCCTGGTGCTGCCGGGCGAGACGTTCAGTCTCAACGGGTACACCGGCCCGCGCGGCACCGCGCAGGGCTACGTGCCGGCCAACGTGATCAGCGGCGGCGAGCTGTCGACCGCCGTGGGCGGCGGGATCAGCCAGTTCGCCACCACGATGTTCAACGCGGTCTTCTTCGCCGGCCTCGAGGACGTCTTCCACAAGCCGCACAGCTTCTACATCAGCCGCTACCCCGCCGGTCGCGAGGCCACGGTGTACGAGGGCCAGATCGACCTGCAGTGGCGCAACGACACCGACACCGGGATCTACGTCGACACGCAGTGGACCCCCGGTGCCTCCGGCGGGTCGATCACGGTCACCTTCTACGGGACCAAGCGCTACGAGATCGAGGCGCTCGAGGGTGCGCGGCGCAACGTCCGCACGCCGGCCGTGCAGGAGAAGGTCGACGACGGCAACTGCATCCCGCAGGGCGGCGCGCAGGGCTTCGACGTCACGGTGACCCGGGTCTTCCGCGACCTGCAGTCGGGCGCCGAGGTGCGCCGGGAGACCTTCGAGACGTCCTACGCCGCCGAGGCGGTCATCCGGTGCGTGGCCCCGCCGCCGACCGACCCGGCGCCCGTCCCGCCCGCGCCGGACGCCGCGACGCCGCCCGCCGAGCCCACGGCCTGACCCCGCCGACCCCGGCTCCGGCCTCGTCCGACCGGGGGACACCGCTCCCGGCCGCTGCCCGGCGGCAGCGGCCGGGCCACCCGGGCGTGCACACTGGCCGGGTGAGCACCGTGCGGGCCGGCGGGCCGCCCCGCACCGGCGGGCCGGCCGGGGACGGCCGCGCCGTTCCCGCACCGGACGCCGTCGCCGCCCCCGCCGGCTCCGCGGTCCCGGCCGCCCCGGGGACCGGACCCGCCGACCCGCCCGCGCCGGGACGGCTCGACCACTGGCCGGCCGTGGTCCGGGTGCCGCTGCAGGTGCTCGGCCGCACGGTGGCCAAGGCGTGGCAGGACCGGATCCTGGGGCTGTCCGGCGAGGCCGCGTTCTGGCAGATCCTCTCGGTGCCACCGCTGCTCATCGCGCTGCTCGGGTCGCTGGGCTACCTCGGCGACTGGATCGGCGCCGAGGCGGTGCAGACCATCGAGGACACGCTGGTCGACGCCTCCAGCGAGGTGCTCACCGCCGACGTCGTCGACACGCTGGTGCGGCCCACGCTCTCCGACATCCTGACCTCCGGGCGGCTCGACGTCGTCAGCCTCGGCTTCCTGCTCACCCTCTGGGCCGGCTCCTCGGCGACCGCGACGTTCATGAACACGATCGTGATCGCCTACGACCAGCGCGACGTCCGCGGGCCGATCGCCACCCGGCTCATGGCGCTGTGGCTGTTCGTCGTCGGCCTGGTGCTGGCGGTGCTCATGCTGCCGCTGCTGGTGCTCGGCCGGGGGGTGCTGGTCGGATTGCTGCCGGCCGAGTGGCAGGACACCGCCACCATGCTGGTCAACGCCGTCTACTGGCCGCTGGTGGTCGTGGGCCTGCTGCTCGCGCTGACCAGCTTCTACCACGTGGTCCTGCCCCGGCGGCTGCCCTGGCGGCGGCACCTGCCGGGCACGCTGCTGGCCGTCGGCTTCTTCATGGTGGCCGCGACCCTGCTGCGGCTCTACGTGTCCGACATCCTGGTCGCCGCCCTGCCCTACGGAGCGCTGGCCACCCCGATCGCGGCGCTGCTGTTCCTGTTCTTCTTCGGCATGGCCGTGCTGCTCGGCGCCGAGCTCAACGCCGGCATCCAGGAGCGCTGGCCGGCGCCGCTGCGCCGGCACACCCGCCGGGCGAAGCGCCGGCGGGCCGCCGAGCTGGAGTCGGAGGCCAGGCGCCTGGGCCTCCGGTGACGTGCTGGAACGGCCCCTCGCAGGGGCCCGGCCCGAGCGGAGCGAGGGTCGGGGGGCGAGAGGGTCCTTCGTCAGTCCTTCCGCAGCTGCTCGTAGATCTCCTTGCAGGCGGGGCAGACGGGGCTGCCCGGCTTCGGGGACTTGGTCACCGGGAAGACCTCGCCGCAGAGCGCCTCGACGAGGGTGCCCATGACCGCACTCTCGGCGATCTTGTTCTTGCGGACGTAGTGGAAGACCTCGTTGGCGTTGCCGGTGTCGCCCTCGCGGACGTCGGGCTTCTCGAGGATGTCGGTGCTGCTCACGAACTGCTCCCTGGCTGGGCGACGGGTGCCGGCGGTCGACCGGCCGAGGGTGCGGCTGGGCGCTGACCGCCTCCCCCCATGATGGCAGGGTGAGCGCCGAACCCCGTCATGCCGCCGCCCCCACCGACCTGGTCCTGTCCCCCGAGGTCGCCGAGGCGCTCGACGCCGGCGCCCCCGTCGTGGCCCTCGAGAGCACGCTGCTCGCCCACGGCCTCCCCCGCCCGGACAACCGGGCCGCCGCCGACGAGGTGGAGTCCGCCGTGCGCACCGGCGGCGCGGTGCCCGCGACGATCGCCGTCCTCGACGGCGTCCCGCACGTCGGGCTGACGGCCGCGCAGGTCGACCGCGTCTGCGCCGACCCGGACCTGGCCAAGCTCGGCGTCCGCGACCTGCCGGTGGCCGCGGCGCTGGGGCTGTCGGGCGCGACCACCGTGTCGAGCACCGCGCTGCTGGCCGCGGCGGCCGGGATCGGCGTGTTCGCCACCGGTGGCCTCGGCGGCGTGCACCGCCAGTCGGCCGAGACCTTCGACGAGTCCGCCGACCTCACCGCGCTGTCGCGGACCTCGCTGGCCGTGGTCTGCGCCGGCGTGAAGTCGATCCTCGACGTCCCGGCCACGCTCGAGCGGATGGAGAGCCTCTCGATCACCGTCGTCGGCTACCGGACGACCCGCTTCCCCGGCTTCTACGTGGCCGACTCCGGCTCGGCCCTGGACTGGTCGGTCGACAGCCCCGAGCAGGCCGCCGCCGTCCTCGCCGCGCGGCGCGACCTGACCCCGGGTGCGGTCGTCGTCGCCAACCCGCTGCCGGCCGGTGAGCAGCTCGACCCGGGGCTGCACGACCGGGTCATCGCCGACGCGCTGGCCGCGGCCGAGGCCGCCGGGGTGCGCGGCAAGGCGGTGACGCCGTTCGTCCTCGACCACCTGCACCGGGCCAGCGAGGGCGCGACGCTGGCGGTCAACGTCCGGTTGGTGGTGCGCAACGCCGAGCTGGCCGGGCGGATCGCCGCCGCGCTCGCCCGGGCGGCGCGCTGAGCACCGGGCGGCCGGTCGTCGTCGTCGGCGACCTCGCCACCGACGTCGTCGTGGTGCTCGCCGGGGAGCCCGCGCCCGGCTCCGACCGGCCGGCGACCATCCGCAGCCGCGGCGGCGGGGCGGGGGCCAACGTGGCCGCGCACCTGGC
The DNA here is from genome assembly GCF_054050195.1 of Geodermatophilus sp. SYSU D00710. Lineage (NCBI taxonomy): Bacteria > Bacillati > Actinomycetota > Actinomycetes > Geodermatophilales > Geodermatophilaceae > Geodermatophilus > Geodermatophilus sp. SYSU D00710. The sequence continues at coordinate 88,497 of NZ_JBJGYX010000011.1, read as the reverse complement.
CGCGCTCGGCGTCCCGGTGGTCCTCGCCGGCTGCGTGGGCGACGACCCGGCGGGGGCCGCCCTGGTGGCCGAGCTCGCCGCGGCCGGGGTCGCGCTCGCGGTGCGCACCGTCCCGGGCGCGGCCAGCGGCACGATCGTCAGCCTGGTCGACCCCGCCGGGCAGCGCAGCATGCTGGCCGACCGCGGCGCCAACCTGGACCTGCGGGCCGACGACGTCCCGGCGCCCGGGCCCGGCGGCCACCTGCACCTGTCGGGCTACACGCTGCTCGACGAGCGGCCGCGCGCGGCCGGACTGGCGGCACTGGCCGCGGCGCGCGCGTCCGGGTGCACGGTCTCGCTCGACCCGGCGTCCACCGGCCCGCTCACCGCGTACGGGGTGGACCGCTGGCTGGCCGACACCGACGGGGCCGACCTGCTGTTGCCCAACGCCGACGAGGCACGACTGCTCACCGGCTGCGCCGACGTGGCCGACGCCGCCCGGGCGCTCGCACGGCGGCACGCCGCGGTGGCGGTGACCCTGGGCGCCGACGGCGCGCTGTGGGCGTCGGGCGCCGCGCTGGTGCACCGCCCCGCGCACCCGGCCGACGTCGTCGACACGACCGGCGCCGGCGACGCGTTCACGGCGGGCCTGCTGGCGGTGTGGCTGGCCGACCCCGGCGGGGACCCGGCCGCGGCGCTGGACGCCGGGCTGGCGCGGGCGGCCGGCGTGGTGGGGCGGCCGGGGGCGCGGTGAGGGTCAGCCGTCGATGACCCTGCCGCCCTCGATGACGCGGCGTTCGCGGTCCGGGGCCTCGAGGATGCGGTCGGGCCGGGGCGGCACGTAGCGGTGGGCGTCGAGCTTCTTCTTCGGCGGCCGGTCGTTGGCCATGACGACGGCGATCCAGGGCAGCACGGTGCCGAGAACGGCGAAGAGGATCGCCAGCCAGAGGATCTGGTAGAAGGCCGCGGCCAGCACCAGGCTGACCGCGCGGACGGCCATCGTCAGGATGTACCGCTTCTTCCGCGCGGCGTGCTGCTCCACCAGGCTCGGTTCAGCCTGCGTGATCAGCACCGGCTCGGCCCTGCGGGTTCGCGCGGACTGCTGGCTCGAGGCCACGTGCACCCATCCCCTTCGCGGATCGGGGCAGAGGCGGCACGGTGTCGCCTGTGCGGGTCGGGAGCCCGTCCTCCGTCGGCCGGGCCCCGAGGATCCCCCGGTCCGCGCTCCATCGTGCCACCGCGCGGGGGGCCGTGCAGGTACCTCCGCGGACGTTCGGGTGCCGGTTCCCGCCGCTGCTCAGCCGGTCGTCGCGGCGGCCTTCGCGGCCTCCTTCGCTGTCTGCTTGGCGGCCCGGACCTCGGCCAGCGACTCCGGTCCGGTGACGTCGGCGACCGAGCGCCGGGAGCCCTCCTCGCCATAGGGCCCGGCCGCCTCGCGCCAGCCCGGCGGGGTCACGCCGTACTGCTTGCCCAGCAGCGCGACGAGGATCCTCGCCTTCTGCGCGCCGAAGCCGGGGAGCTCGCCGATCCTCGCCCGCAGGGTCGCGCCGTCGGGCACGTCGGACCACAGGCCGTCGGCCCGGCCGTCGTGGCGCTCGACCAGCACCCGGCAGACCGCCTGGGCGCGGGCGGCCATCGAGCCGGGGTAGCGGTGCACGGCGGGCGGCCCCTGGAAGACCCGGGCCAGCTCGTCGGGGTCGGCGTCGGCGATCGCGGCCGCCGAGAGGGTGTCCACGCCCAGGCGGTCGGCGAGCAGCCGGGGTCCGGCGAAGGCGCGCTCCATCGGGAACTGCTGGTCGAACAGCATGCCCAGGAGCAGCGCGAGCGGATCGCGGCCGAGCAGCTCGTCGGCAGCGGCGTCCTGGGTGATGCGGACAGTCGGCATGACCGGAGATCCTGCACGATGCTGCGACCCCCAGGACGTGCCTGCGCACGCCCGGCGACCCACGACGGTGGGTGGACCCGGCACGGCGACGGCGCCGCCCGGGGCGACCGGAGGACGCCGGACGATGCGGACGATGCGGTGCGCTCGCTCCCGGCCGGCCCACCTCGCGGTCAGAAGCGGAGTCCGTGCCGCTCGAGGACCTCCAGCGTTCCCTCGAGGTCGAGGTCCACCTCGTACGGTTCGGCCAGTCGGGCCAGCTCCTCCGGGTCCGGGAACGCGTCGAGCCGGTCGAGCACGTCGAACAGTTCCTCGAGCCCGCCCGGCGAGATCACCTCGAGGATCCGTACCGGCCGGTCGCCCGCGTTCCAGAACGTGTGCCAGGCACCGCGCGGCTTCCACACCAGGTCGCCGACCTCCGCGAACACCTCCTCGCCGTCCGAGACCGCACCCATGCGGCCCTCGAGCACGAGGCTGAACTCGTCCTCGCGACGATGACGGTGCAGTGGTGCGATCAACGTGCCCGCGGGGGCGTGGTGCTCGACGAGCGAGAGGCGACCGTCCGTCTCGGCCGCGGCGAGGAGGAACCGGTCGCGTGCACCGTCAGGCGCGCCGAGCAGCTCGCCCTCGCCCGCCCGGAGGACCTTGACCGTCATGCCTCGCTCCCCGATCCCGAGGGGACGCTCCCTCGCCACGGCGTCGGACAGCCTCTGGTGTTGCTAGGGCTCGGCTCAGCCGACGTCAACGTGTCCGCTGACGTTCCGGAAGTGCCGCCGAGCGACGGGCAGCGGCGCGGGTGGGTCCCCGCGGACGCCCGACGGAGACGCGCGGCCGCGTCCGGGTGCCAGACTGGTCCGGTCGACCAGGGCCGAGCAGGCGGCTCCGGGCGCCGGGAGGACTCCCTCCTCCCGCGACGACCGCCGTCCGGCTCGAGCCGAGGGGCCTTCCCGTGGACGACCAGCGACCGCCACTCGGCACCGGGGGTGTGGCGCGGACGGGGCCGAGCGTGTGGGCGCGGCGCCCACCTCCGGCGCCCTGGCTCGGCCGGCCGGCGACGTGGCCCGAGCAGCCGGACACGCCTGCGGCGCTGGCCGGTCTGCGCCGCCGCCTGCGCTCGGCCATCGACGACGGCGGGCTGCCGGCGGGGTGCGACGGCGGCGAGCGGCTGCTGCTGGTCACCGAGGAACTGGTGTCCAACGCGCTGCGGCACGGCCGCCCGCCGGTGGGCGTCACGGTCACCGCGCCGCGGCTCGGCTGGCTGGTGGCCGTGAGCGACACCGCCACCGACCTGCCGCCGGTCCCGGCGATCGGGCGGGACCCCGCGCACGGCGGCACGGGCCTGTCCCTGGTGGCACGGGTGTGCGGCGCGCACGGCTGGGTCGCCGAGGACGACGGCAAGGTCGTCTGGGCGCGGGTGCCCTACCTCGAGCTGCTCCGGACCGACCGGGTCGACCGGGCCACCGAGCGAGCCGTCCGCCTGGCCGAGGACCTCGCCGAGACGGCGGCCGGGGCCGCCAGGACCCTCGAGACGCTGGCCGGACAGGCGGACTCGGCCGGTCGGACCGACGTCGCGCGCCGGTTCCGGAGCGCGGCCAGGCGGGCCCGCCTGGAGGCCGAGCGGGCGCGCTGGACGGTCATCACCGCGCCCCGCCCGGCGGCCGGATCCCGCGTGCGCTGACCCTCCCCTGGCCGGCGGGCTGCGGTCGGTGCGGCCGGGGGCCGGCCGCTCCGGTCCGGAGCGCCGGGGCGAGTCCCGTGAGGTCGAGCATCCGCCGGGCCGGTCCGGTCGCCGGGAGCAGGAAGTCCAGGTCGCCGTGGATCCCGGCGCGGTCGGCGACCTCGAGCAGCAGTCCGGCGCCCACACTGGTGATCCAGCCCAGCCGGGTGAGGTCGACGGTGACCGGACGGGAGTCGGCCAGTTCGGCCAGGAGGCGCTCCCGGATCGCGCGGGTCCCGGCGAGGTCCAGGTCCCCGGCCAGCGCGAGGCACCGGCGGCCCTGGACGTCGGTGACCTCCATCGTGGCCGGCTGCTCGTCGGGCCGCTGCACCACGCGGACCTCCTCCACGGCGGCCCGGCGGCGGGGTGCCTCCGGTCGCGGAGCGAGGGGGACCACGAACCGCAGCGTGGTGCCGGCGGGCCCGGCGGAGAGGTCCACGTCGTCGGCGAGGACGGAGACGATCTGCAGTCCGCGGCCGCGGGAGCCGGGGTCGGCCGGTGGCCGGCGCCAGGTGCCGGTGTCGGCGACCGAGACCGCGACGCCGGCGCCGTCGAGGCCCATCTCGACGACGACCCGGCCGGGGCCGTCCCCGTCGCGGTAGGCGTGCTCGGCGGCGTTCCCGGTCGCCTCGCCGACGGTCAGCAGGAGGTCCTCGACCGCACCGGCGGGCAGGCGCGCGTCGAGGGCCCAGCGCCGCACCGCCCGGCGCACCTGCGCCAGCCGCACGGGCTCCGCGGGCAGGTCCAGCCGCAGCGGCGCGGGCAGCAGCCGGACCGCGACGACCGCGACGTCGTCGTTGCTGCCGTTCCCGTCGACGAGGTCACCGAGGACGCCGTCGACGAGCGCCGGCAGCGGATCCGACCGCCGGGCGGTGACGGCGGCTGCGAGCCGGTCGAGCCCGTCGTCGAGAGTGGCGCCGCGCCGCTCGACCAGCCCGTCGGTGTAGAGCACCAGCGTCGCTCCCGGCGACAGGGTGCGGGTCGCCTCCCGGCGGGGTCCGGAGGGCGGCAGGCCCAGCGCCGGGCCCAGCCCACCGTCGAGGTAGTCGGAGCGGCCGGTGACCCCGCCGCCGTCGGCCAGCAGCGGTGGCGGGTGACCGGCGCAGCTGTAGGCGAGCCGGCCGGTGTCCGGCTCCAGTCGCAGGCAGGCGACGGTGCTCACCCGCGCCCCGGCGACGTGGCCGGCGAAGCGGTCCAGGACCTCGAGCGCCCGCGCGGGTGGGAGTCCCGCGAGCAGCAGGCCGGCCAGCGCGCTGCGCAGCTGGCCCATCACGGCCGCAGCCGGGGCGCCGTTGCCGACGACGTCGCCGACGGCGACCGCGACCGCACCGCCGGGCAGCGGCAGGACGTCGTACCAGTCCCCACCGGCGGAGGTGCCCTGCACCGCGGGCAGGTAGCGGGCGGTGACCGCCAGCCGGTCCACCACCGGGAGCCGACCGGGCAGCAGGCTGCGCTGCAGCGTCTCGGCCATCACCCGCCGCACGTCGGCCAGTGCGGCGCGCTCGAACGCGACCGCCACCTGGTCGGCGACGCCGAGCAGGAACCCGCGCTCGTCGTGGTCGAAGGGCCTCGGCGCCCGGAAGGTGACGGCGAGCGCACCGACCAGCCGGTCGCCGACGAGCAGCGGCAGCGCGGCGACGCCCTGGGTGTGGTCGGACATGCTGTCGGCCACGGCGGGATAGCGGTCGACCACGGTGGCCCGGTCGGGCAGCCAGACCGGCCGGCGGGTGAGCGCGGCGTCGCCGAGCGGCGACGACGGCGTCAGCCGGATGGTGGTGTAGGGATCCCAGCGCCCGGCCGGGGCGCCGACGACGTCGATCGTGTGCAGCAGCCCGTCGTCGCCGAGGGTGCAGACGGCGACGGCGGAGGCGCCGAGCACGTCGCGGAGCCCGGTGGTGAGGGCGGCCGCCGCGTCGGCCACCGTGCCGGCGGCCGACAGCGCCACGGTGATCTCGTGCAGCTGCCGTCGCCGGGCGGCCAGGCGCTCGGCGGCCACCATCGTCGCCAGGCGCTGCCCCAGGTCGGCGGCGAGGGCGACGTCGGCTCCGTCGTACCGGTCCGGCGCCTGCGCGGTCAGGGTGAGCAGTCCGACGACGGCGCCGCCGTCGACCAGTGGCGCGGTGAGCCAGCTGGTACCGCCGAGCGCGCTGAGGGCGGCGAACTGGACCTCGTCGGTCGTCGCGGCACGGAACAGCTGCTCGGTGACCTCGGGGACGGCGAACGCGCGGCCGCTGCGGAGCTCGGCGGCGAACTGGTCGGGCACCCGCACCGACCCGAGGGTGCGGACCGGGCCCGCCAGGCCGGCGGGGGCGACGGCCACCGGCCGGTACCGCTCGTCGTCGCCGCGCAACCACACCGCGGCCCAGTCGGCCAGGTCGGGCACCAGCAGGCCGGTCACCGTCGCGAGCCGTTCCTCCACGCTGCCGGGACCGGCGAGCACCCGGCCGGCCGCGGCCAGCAGCTCCGCGGCCCGCTCACGGCGCTTCGAGTCGGTGACGTCCACGAGGACCGAGTGCAGGGCGGTCGGGGTCCCGCCCTCGTCGCGGGCGACGTACGCCAGGTGCTGCAGCCACACCCACCGCCCGTCGGCCGCCCGGACCCGGTAGGTCAGGGACAGGTCCTCGCCGTCGGCGATGGTGGCGCGCACGGCGGCGAGCACCTCGTCGGCGTCGTCCGGGTGGAGGATCCGCTGCCAGAGGCCGGGTTCGTCCAGCCACTGCCGGACCGGGTAGCCCAGCACCTCCTCGGCACGGGCGTTGACGAACCGGAAACGCCAGGTCCCCGGGTCGCGCTCCCACACGATCGCGTTGAGTCCGGCGACCATCGCCCGCATCCGGGCCGCGTTCTCCTCGGCGGCGCGGCGGGCCGCCCGGCCGGCCTCGTCGTCCCCGCCAGCCGGTCCGCCCACCTCGCGGACCCCGGCGGGCTGGGCGGGAGCACCCGGGCCGGGCTCCGGTGGGACGTGGGCGACGGTCCTGCGTGCTCCGGGATCGTGCTCTGCCACCGCTGGGCCCCTCGTCCGACCCCGCGGACGGTCGGTGCGGGTCGTCTCCGACGGCCGCCGCGAGGAGCTTCGCAGCCCTGGTGGGCGCGCGACCACCGCGCCTAGACTGCCTCTACGGTCAGCAGTGGTCGTCCTGGGCGGGCACCGCGCGACGCCGGCCTGGCGGTCGGCAGCGCAACGGTGTGGGGCGGTCGCAGGTGGCACCGCTGACCTACCCGGGCTCGGCGGTCGGAAACGCGTGCCGCTGAGCCGCCGCTCAGTGAGCGATCCTCCGGGTCCGGAGCTGCGCCGATGCAGCCGATCCCCACCGCCGTCGTGCGCACGGGCCCCGCCGCGTCGTGGCGCCGGAGGTCGGGATGACGCGTGTGCCCGTGCCCTGGCGGCTGGTGCTTCTCGTCGCCGCGGGGTACGCCGCCGGGTCCCTCACGTCCTTCGTGCTGTTCGAGTCGTCGAGCACGGGGGCGGTCCTGTTCCTGCCGGCCGGGGTGACCTTCTCCGCGCTGGTGCTCAGCGACCGTCGCCGGTGGCCGTGGGTCCTGGCCACCGCCGCGCTCGTCGAGGTGGCCGTCGACCGGACCCAGGGCATCGGCCCGGTCGCGGCCTGGGGGTTCGCGCTCGCCAACACCGCCGAGCCCCTCGTCGGCGCCACCCTGTTCCGCCGGTTCGCCCCGCAGCCCGACCTGAGCCGCCGCCGCGACCTCGGGGCCTTCCTGGCCTGCGGTGTGGTGGCCGGCCCCTTCGTGGGTGGGGTGGTCGGCTCGCTGACCATCCGCCTCTCGCAGGGACCGGCGGTCCTGGACGGCCTGCTCCCGTTCTGGGCCGGCGACGGGCTCGGGGTCCTCGTGGTGGCCGGAGCCGTGCTCACCCGGCGGCTGGACCGGGACCGGCCCGGCGCCCCCGGCCCGGGCCGGCGCGCCCTGCTCCTGGTGCTGACCGCCGGGGTGACGGTCGCCGTGTTCTGGCCGGTCATCGTGCCGGTGGCGTACCTGACGCTGCCGTGGCTGTTCTGGCTGGCGCTCCGGCACGGGGTGGCCGTGGTCACCCAGGCCGGCCTGGTGGTCGCCGTCACCGCCAACGTCATGACCGTGGCCGGGCACGGCCCGTGGGCGGCGTTGAGCGACACCCCCCGGGCGGAGGCCGCCGTCCTGCAGCTGTTCATCGCCGTGGCGGTCCTCGGTGCCTGGCTGCTCGCCGTCGAGATCGCCGAGCGGGACCGCGCCCGGTCAGTGTCCCGGCAGGAGGTCGCGGCCCGCCGCCGGGTGGAGGCCCTGCAGGAGGTGACCGCCGGGCTGGCGACCGCCGCGACCACCGAGGCGGTCGCCCGGGTGCTCGTCGGCTCCGGCATCGGCCTGCTCGCCGACTCCGGTGCCGTCGGGGTGGCCGACCGGGACGGCACCCGGCTGCGGGTCTGGACGACGGCCGGGCCGGGCGTCACCGACGTGTCGCTGGGCGACCCGTCACCGCTGACGACCGCTGCCCGGCGCCACGCCCCGGTCCGCGTCTGGGCTCCCGCCGCGCTCGCGGTCCCGGCCCGGGTGTCCGGCACGACGTTCGGCGCACTGGAGTTCCGGTTCGCCGACGACGGCGCGATCGACGACGACGTCGTCGCGATGTCCCGCACGCTCGCCGACCTCATGGCCCCCGCGCTGCACCGGGCGCGGCTGTACGAGGAGGAGCGGGAGGTGGCCCACCAGCTGCAGCAGTCCCTGCTGCCCGTCGTGCCCGGCGAGCTGCCCGGGGCGGGGTTCGCGGGCTGCTACCGCCCGGCCGACGAGCACCACGACATCGGTGGCGACTGGTACGACGCCTTCCCCCTGCCGTTCGGCCGGGTCGGGTTCGCCGTCGGCGACGTCGTCGGCCACGACCTGCGGGCCGCCGCCGCGATGGGACGGCTCCACTCGGCGCTGAGCGTCCTGGCCGCCGCGCCGCACGACGGCCCGGCCGCGGTCCTCGACGCGCTCGACCGGGCGTCGTGGACGATCCCGGGCGCGGGGCTCACCACGATCGGCTACGGCGAGTACGACCCCGCCACCGGCCGGCTGCAGTACGCGTGCGCGGGCCACCCGCCGCCGCTGCTGGTCAGCGACCACCACGCGCAGTTTCTCACCGGCGGGCGGTCCCGGCCGCTCGCCGCCGCCAGCGAGCCGCGCCCGGAGGCCACCGTCGACGTCCCACCCGGCTCCATGCTGCTGTGGTACTCCGACGGCCTCGTCGAGCGCCGCGACGCCGACCTCGACGCGGGCCTGGACCGACTGGCGTCGGTCGCCGGCCGCCTCGACGGCGCCTCCCCGCAGGCCTGGTGCGACGCGGTGATGGAGCAGCTGACCGGCGGCCAGCAGCTGCACGACGACGTCGTCCTCATCTGCCTGCGGCTGCAGCCGTCCGCGCTGGACCTCGCCCCCGGCGCGTCCGCCGTGCGACCCGGCTCCTCCGCCGCGGTCGGTGCCGTTCCCTCACCGGTCGGCGTCGAGCCCGACGCGGCCGACGGTGAGCCGACCCGGTTCCCCTCGTGACCTGCGTTCGTCCCCGGCCGGGTGCCGGCCGGCGAGGAGCCTGGCCTCGTGCTGTTCGGCAAGCAGCGCGCACAGCTCCGGCCGGCTGTGCACCCCCAGCTTGGCGAAGACGGATGCGACGTGCCCGCGCAGCGTGTGTGGGGAGATCCACAGGGCATGGGCGATGTCGGCGGTGGCCTCCCCACGCAGCAGCAGCTGGGTCACCTCGCGCTCGCGAGGGGTGAGCTCGGCGAGGGCGCAGATGAGCGGCGCGACCTCGCTGCGCCGGGCGGGCTCGAGGACCACCGCCACCCGTTCAGTACCGCCATCCGGGGGGTCCAGGCACGCAGCGTGCACGCTGAGGTGCCGCCCGCTGCGGCCGCGGACCTGCGCGCGCGCCGGACGGCCGGCGTCCCCACCAGCGGCCAGCCGCCGGGCCCGTGCGGCGACGGCGTAGACGACGCTCGGCAGCGGCAGCTCCTCCACCGGCAGTTCGGCCAGCCACCGCTCGGCCGGGCCGGTGACCGCGTGGACGTCCCCTCGGTCGAGGAGTACGACCCCGGGCGCCTCCGGAGGCTCACCCGGTCGGTCGGCGTCCCGGACGGCGAGCGAGGTCCGCAGGGCCGCCCCCACGTGCCCGGCCACGCGCGCCAGCAGCACCTCGTCGGCCACGGCGAACGGCGGCGCGTCCGCACCGCGGGTGAGGCAGACCGCACCCCAGCACTGCCCTCCCGCGCGGAACACGGCGCGCAACTCGTCCCCGAACCCCTGCGGCGCGTAGAGGGCGCGGTAGCGGGCGCTGCGGCCCAGGTCCCCGTGCGTGGCCGCGCTGAGCCGCGACACCGGACGGCGCCGGTGCGCCAGCGCCACGAAGCGGTTCACGTCGTCGCTGCACCACTCGTGCTCGATCAACCGGCGCTGCAGGACCGGGTCGACACCGTCGGCCAGGATCGCCGTCCCCAGCAGCGTGTCAGGATCCGTGACCAGCCACCCGGCGGCCGCATGGGGGACCGAGCGGCGCACGGCCCGGGCGACGTCGCCGAGCAGGGCCAACGGCGGCTGGACCCGGCCGCAGGCCTGCAGGACCGCACCGGTGGCGGACGGCGACGGCGCCGCCGGCGGGGCCGCGCTCATCCCCCCACGGTCCACCTGCCGGGGGCTGCTGTCACCCCCGTCGGGCGACCCGGCGGCGCCGAAGACCCCCCGGCTGCGGGGTGGAACACGGCCGCCCGACCGCCGAGGCTGACCCCGGCAGACCGCGAGGAGGGGACATGTCCACCGACACCGCGACCCCACCGGTACCGGACCGGCACGACGGGCCCGGGACGCGCACGACCGTGGTGGTGATCGGCGGCGGGACCACCGGCCTGGCCGTCGCGGCCGCCCTGACCCGTCGTGCGGTCCCCACCGTGGTCCTCGAGCGAGGCAGCGCGGCCGGCGCCGCCTGGCGCAGCCGCTACCGGTCCCTGCGGCTCAACAGCGGGCGGGCCTGGTCGACCCTGCCCGGCCTGCGCTACCCGCACGGGGTGCCCGTCTTCCCCCGGCGCGACGACGTGGTCGCCTACCTGGCGGCCTACCGCGTCCACCACGGCATCGACCTGCGCACCGGCGTCCGGGCCCTCCGGCTGGACCGGACCGACGGCCGCTGGACCGTCACCACCACCACGGGGCCGGTGACCGCGACCCAGGTGGTCGTAGCGACCGGCCTGCTGGCCCGGCCCGTCCTGCCCGACGAGCTGACAACCCCGCCGGGTCCGCCGGTCGTGCACTCGGCCGACTACGTCGACGCGACCCCCTACCGAGGCCGGAGCGTGCTGGTGGTCGGCGCCGGCTCGTCCGGGATGGAGGTGGCCCACGACCTTGCCGCGGGTGGGGCCCGGCGGGTGCTGCTGTCGGTCCGGACACCGCCCAACGTGCTGCCCCGGTCCGTCGGGGGCCTGCCCGGCGACCCGGTGGTCCACCTGCTGTGCAGGCTGCCGCCGCGCCGCGCCGACGCGGTGGCGAACCAGGTGCGGCGGCTGACGCTGGGGGATCTGCGGGGCGTCGGCCTGCCGGTACCCGCCGAGGGGCCGTTCACCCGGATGCGCCGGCCGGGGGACGCCGGTCCGGCCGTCGTCGACCGTGCCGTCGTCAGGGACCTCCGTGCCGGACGGATCACCGTGGTGCCGGCGGTGGAGCGCCTCGGCGAGGACGGCGCGCACCTGGCCGGCGGACGGACCGAGCAGGTGGACGCCGTCGTCGCCGCCACCGGCTTCCGCCCCGACCTGGACCCGCTCGTCGGCCACCTCGGCGTCCTGGACGGGCACGGCGTCCCCCGGGCCCTCGACGCCCGACCGGCGCTGCCCGGGCTGCGCTTCGTCAACTTCGGCATGCGCCCCGGCCTGCTGGCGGCCGCGGGTCCCCGGGCCACCGCGGCCGCAGCGGCGGTCCTCCGCGAGGTGTCGCCGCGGCGCTGACCCGGAGGCCGCTGCAGACCGGGCCCGGGACAGGGGCCGTCGGACGGCGCCCCGGTGGACGAGGACGACGTCGCGCGGGACGTGGTCTCCTCGTGCGCGGACCCCGACGGCCGGCGCGGGCAGGTCTGCCGGGAACGGCCGACGCCGGGGATCCGCGTCAGGAGCGGCTGGTCAGCCGGAGCAGGACGCCGATCACCGTCCCGACCGTCGCGTGGCCGACCACGCCGCGGACGTGGCTCACCAGCGGGTAGGCGGTCATCGTCGACAGCGACGTGCCCTCGTCGACCAGCAGGAAGGCCCCGGCCCCGACCAGCGGGCCGGCGACCATCGGCCGCACCCCCCGCCGCACCAGGGCCGCCGCGATGACGCCGTAGGTCACGCCGAACGTGCGGTGCACGGCCAGCCCGACCCGGCCCGCCGTCGCCTCGTCGACGTCGCGACCCGTGGCGCGGCCGAGCTGTGTGCCCAGCTGGACCAGCATGCCCCCGGGGGCGATCTCCTGCTCGCGCTTCCTCGACGCCTCGCTCTGCCGGCCGTGGAACCAGGTCGTGACGGCGTCCATCGTCCGGCTGGCCGCGTACCCGGCCAGCGCCCCGGTCCAGAGCAGGCTGCGGTCCCGTGTCATGGCCGACACCGTGGCCTCCCGGCACGGCCGTGGGGGGCGATCGACGACCGCCGCGGCCTCCGCAGCCGTCGTCCCGAGCGCGTCAGGACGGTCGGTGCCCGGCGCCTACGCACGGTCAGTCCCCGCGTCCGTCTGGTCCGCGACCGGCGGCCGTGCACGTCCGCGGAAGTGCACGGCCGGGGACCGGTCTTCCGGTGACCTTCCCCGGCCTCCTGCTGGCGGAAGGACGGTGGAAGGCGCCGTTCCTAACGTCCTCGGCGTGAGGCCACCTGGGCCTCCCGACACCGAGGAGCACACCGGACATGACCACCACCGAGACCGCCCGCCCGGCCCGCAACGGCGTGGACGTGCCGACCCTGTTCGCCACGATCGACGCGGTGAAGGGCACGCCGGAGATCGCCCGCTTCCGCTTCCGCGCCGACAACCGCTGGGTCGCCGGCACGCACAGCCGCAGCACCCTCTCCGGGTTCTACGGCGCGATGCAGGAGATGACCCACGAGCAGGAGCACACCTGCGACGCCGACCACCCCGCGGTGCTCGTCGGCCAGGACAACGGCCCCACCCCGGTCGAGTTCCTGCTGCACGCGATCGCCGCCTGCCTGACCGCCGGCCTGGTCAACATCGCCTCGGCCCGCGGCATCGACCTGTCCGAGGTGACCTCGACCGTCGAGGGCGACATCGACCTGCGCGGCATCCTCGGGACCTCCGACGAGGTCCGGAACGGCTACTCGGCCATCCGCGTCCACTTCGACGTCCGCGGCGACGCCCCCGAGGAGCAGCTGCGCGAGCTCGTCGAGCAGTCCCGCCGCCGGTCGGCCGTCTACGACGTCCTCACCAACGGCGTGCCGGTGCACGTCGACGTCGCCACCGCCTGACCCGCCCGGGCCGGCCCCGACCGAGGGAGGACAGGACCATGAACGCCGTCGACACCGTCGTGGTCGGGGCCGGCCACGCCGGGCTGGCGATGAGCGCCCACCTGACCGCGCGCGGACGGGACCACGTCGTCCTCGACCGCGGCCGGACCGCCGAGCGGTGGCGCAGCGAGCGCTGGGACTCGCTGCGCCTGCTCACCCCCAACTGGATGACCCGGCTGCCGGGCTACGAGTACGGCGGCCCGGACCCGGACGGGTACATGACGGCGGCCGAGCTCGCCGAGCTGCTGGACCGCTACGCGACCGCCTTCGAGCTGCCGGTGGTGGAGGACACCCCGGTCCTCGCCGTGGAGGCCGCCGACGACGGCTTCCGGGTGGTCACCGGCGGGGACACCTGGTCCGCCGCGAACGTCGTCGTCGCCACCGGCGCCTGCGACGTGCCCGCCGTCCCGGCGGTCGCGGCCGGCCTGTCCCGGTCGGTCGTCCAGGTCCCGGCGGCGGCCTACCGCAACCCCGGGCAGCTGCCGCCCGGCGGCGTCCTGGTCGTCGGGGCCTCCGCCTCGGGTCTGCAGATCGCCGACGAGCTCGCCCGCGCCGGCCGCGAGGTGGTGCTCGCGACCGGGTCGCACACCCGGCTGCCGCGCCGCTACCGCGGGATGGACGTCCTGTGGTGGCTCGAGGCGGTCGGGACGCTCGACCGCGGCGTCGACGAGGTGCCGGTGCGCGCCCGCCGCGAGCCCTCCCTGCAGCTGGTCGGCCGCCCCGACGCCGCCGACCTGGACCTGGGGACGGTGCGCGCCGCGGGGGTGCGGGTGGCCGGCCGGCTCACCGCGGCGGACGGCGCGGTCGTCTCCTTCGACCGCTCGCTCGCCGGCACCGTCGCCGTCGCGGACGACCGGCTGCGCCGCCTCCTGCAGCGCCTCGACGGGTACGCGGCGGCCACCGGCCTCGACCGCGAGGTCGGCGAGCCCGACCCTCCGGCGCCGCTCGCCCTCGACGACGGCCCGGCGCGGCTCGACCTCGCCGCGGCCGGCGTGGGCACCGTCGTCTGGGCGACCGGCTACCGCTGCGACCACCGCTGGCTGCCCGCCGCGGCGCTGGACGGGACGGGGCAGGTGCGGCAGCGGTACGGCACCACGCCGCTGCCCGGGCTGTTCACCGTCGGCCAGCGCTTCCAGACCCGCCGCAACAGCACCTCCGTCGGCGGCTCCCGGCACGACGCGGCCCTGGTCGCCGCGCACCTGGACGCCGTCCGTCCCGCCCGGCGCCGCGCCGGCGTGCCCCTGCGGGGCCGGTCGTGAACGCCCGCCACGACGTGGTGGTCGTCGGCGGGCGCGTGGCCGGCGCCTCGACGGCGCTGCACCTGGCCCGGCGGGGGCTGCGCGTCCTCGTCCTGGACCGCGGCGCGTACGGCAGCGACACCGTCTCCACCCACGCCCTCATGCGGACCGGCGTGGTGCAGCTCAACCGCTGGAGCCTGCTCGGCCGGCTGGTGTCGGCGGGCGTCCCGCCGGTGCGCACGACCACCTTCCACCACCTGAGCGGGGACACCCGCATCACGCTGCGGCCGGCGGCCGGCGTCGACGCGCTCTACGCCCCGCGGCGCACGACCCTCGACGCGCTGCTGGTCGACGCCGCGGTGGAGGCCGGGGCCGAGGTCCGGCACGGGGTGCGGGTCACCGGCCTGCTCCGCGACGCCCGGGGCCGGGTCACCGGCGTGCACGGCGAGGACCGCGACGGCGCCCGGTTCGAGGTGCCGGCCGGCATCACCGTGGGCGCCGACGGGGTCCGCTCCGCCGTCGCCCGCTGGGCCGGCGCGCCCGTCGACCGGCAGGGTCGCGGCGCCTCGGGTGTGGTGTACGGCTACCTCGCCGACCTCCCCGCAGACGGCTACGAGTGGTTCTACGGGCACCGCGCCTCGGCCGGCCTCATCCCGACCGAGGACGGCCTGGTCTGCGTCTTCACCGGGACGTCGGCGCAGCGCTTCCGGGAGCTGCCGGGCACGGCGGCCGACCGCTTCGGCGCGCTGCTGACCGCGGTCTCCCCCGCGGCCGCCGAGCGGGTGGCGGCGGCGCGGCCGGTGGGCCGGCTGCGCGGCTTCGGCGGCGTCCCCGGGTTCCTCCGCCGCGCCGGCGGCCCGGGCTGGGCGCTGGTCGGCGACGCGGGGTACTTCAAGGACCCGCTGAGCACCCACGGGATGAGCGACGCCCTCCGCGACGCCGAGCTGCTGGCCCTCGCCCTGACCGACGCCCTGTCCGGCCGGGTGCCGGAGGCGGCCGCCTTTGCGGCGTTCCAGTCGCAGCGCGACCGGCTCTCCGACGCCCTGTTCACCGTCACCGAGCGGGTCGCCGCCCACGACTGGACCGAGGAGGAGCTGCGCCGGCTGCTGCGGGAGCTCAGCGCCGCGATGAGCGACGAGATCGACGCCCTGCTGGCCCTCGACCGGCCTCCTGCCACGGCCGTCGCATGAGGACCCCCGCAGCCTCAGGGCACGGTGCGGAGGAAGCGCCGCACCTCGGCGTCGAACGCGTCGGGGGCCTCGAGGTTGACGACGTGACCGGTGCCGGGGAGGACCACCAGCCGGGACCCGGGGATCGCGGCGTGCAGCGCCTCGGCCACCGGTCGCGGCGCCCGCACGTCCTCGGAGCCGTGGAGCAGCAGCGTCGGGACGGTGACGGTCGGCAGCACGTCGCGCAGGTCCGCGTCGGCGAACGCCGTGAGCATGGACCGCGTCCCGGCCGGGCGGACGTCGAGCACGACGCCGCGGACGAGGTCGAGGGTCTCCTGCGGCACGGGGCCGGCGAAGAACCCGGGCAGGTAGTCGTCGACCCACTCGGCCGGCGGGCGGTCGAGCTCGGCGCGCACCCGCCGCAGGCGGGCCTCCACCTCCTCGCGGGGCAGCGACCCCCGCCACCCGGCGTAGGCCGAGGCGAGCACCAGGGACCGGACCGACTCCGGATGGCGTCGCCACACCGCGAGCGCGAGGACGCCGCCGGCGGACAGGCCGCACAGGTGCACCCGGCCGAGCCCGAGCGCGCCGACGAGCGCGGCCACCGCGTCGGTGTACTCGTCCAGGGTCAGGTCCGCCGGCGGGTCGGGGGATGCGCCGCAGCCGGGCGCGTCCCACGCGACCACGTCGAACTCGTCCGACAGCCCGTCGAGCTGCGGCCGCCACTCCCGCCCGTCGCTCCAGGCACCGTGCAGGAGCAGCAGGGGCGGCCCCGCCCCCGCGCGGTGGTAGGCGATGGTCCGTCCGCCGGCCTCGACGACGTCCACGGCAGCCCCTCGACGATGCCGCCGGCCGGTGCCGCCGGCCGGTGCCGCCGGCCGTGCCGGTCCCGCCGGTCGGGACGCACCGGACCGCGACCCGACGCGTGCCGAGCGTCCCACCCGGGTCGGCGGCCGTCGAGGCGCCGGCTCGTGACGCGCGCACGACGACCCTGGCGCGGGAGACACCCGACGCGGGATGCTCCCTGATCGACCCGGGCGCAGGCCGGCCCGGACGGGCGGGGACCGCGGGGGCCGGCACCGGACACCGACGACGACGACGACGACGGAACGGACCACCGATGGTGGACGTGCAGATCAGCCTCCTGGGCCGCTTCGCGGTCACCGTGGACGGCCGCGAGGTCCCCGACGCCGCGTGGACGCGGCGGTCGGCGTCCGCGCTGGTGAAGCTGCTGGCCCTCGCGCCGGGGCGCAGCCTGCACCGGGAGCGGGTCCTCGACGCGCTGTGGCCGGACCTGCCCCCCGAGGACGCCTCCCCCCGGCTGCACACCGCCGCCCACTACGCCCGGCGCGCCCTCGGGGACCGCGCCGCGGTGGTGCTGCGCGGCGACACGGTGAGCCTGCTGCCCGGCGCCGGCGTCGAGGTGGACGCCGAGCGCTTCCTGCGGCTGGCCCGGGCGGCGGTCGCCTCTGGCGCGGCGGCCGACGTCGAGGCCGCGCTGGCCGCGCACGGCGGCCCGCTGCTGCCTGACGACCCGTTCGAGCCGTGGACCGAGGCCGACCGGGACGCCGTCCGCCAGGCCCACCTGGACGTGCTGCGGGCGGGCCGGCGTTGGACGGACCTGCTCCGGATCGAGCCGGCGGACGAGGAGGCCCACCTGGCACTGGTGCAGGCCGCCGCCGACCGCGGGGACCGGCGCGGGGCGCTGCGGCAGTTCGAGCGGCTGGACCGGGCGCTGCGCGCCGAGCTCGGGGTGGGCCCCTCGGCGGAGGCCCTCGCGCTGCGCGACCGGCTGGCGGGCGACTCCCCGGGTCCGGCCCCCGGCCCCCGCCTGCCCCGGCTGGTCGGCCGGCAGGCCGTCCTGGACCGGCTGGACGGGGCGCTGCGGGAGGCCCGGGCCGGACGGGGGACGACGGTCCTGGTCAGCGGCCCCGCCGGCGCCGGGACCTCGGCCCTGCTCGGCTGGGTCCGCGCCCGTGCGGCGGCCGAGGGGGCGCGGGTGGGCGCGGGGGCGAGCTCCGACGCCGAGGGCGGGTGGCCCTACGCCCCGGTGCTGGAGGCGCTGTCGGACCTCTGCCGGCGGCACCCGACGCTGCTGGACGGGCTCGACGACGCCTACCGGCAGGAGATCGAGCGGGCGCTGCGCGGCGGCGAGCTGACCTGGTCCGGGGAGGGCGGGCACCAGCGGCTGTTCGTCTCGGCCGCCGAGCTGCTCCGCCTGGCCGCGGGCGGCGGCGGCGCCGTCCTCACCGTCGACGACCTGCACGAGGCCGACGACGGCAGCGTGCGCCTGCTGCACTACCTCGCCCGGGTCGCGCCCACCGAGCGGGTGCTGCTCGTCGCCGGGCACCACGACGTCCCCCGCGACAGCCGGCTGGGCCGGGTGCGGGAGAGCCTGCTGCGACGGCACCCGGCGGTCGACCTGCGGCTGCCGGCGCTCCCGCCGGCCGGCACGGCCGCCCTGCTCGCCGCGCACCTCGGCGCCCCTCCCGCCGAGCGGCTGGCCCGCGAGGTGCACGACTGGTCCGGCGGGCTCCCCGGCCGGGTCGTCGCCCTCCTCCCGGGGATCGGCACGGGCGACGCGTGGCGGCTGCCGGTCGGCCGGCTGCTGGCCGCCTGCCCACCGGGGACCGAGGAGGTGCTGCGCCGGGTCGCCGTCGCCGGGGGGACGGTGGACACCGACGAGTTCGTCGCGCTGTCCGGCGTCGACGAGGAGACGGCGTTCGGCCACCTCGACGCCGTGCTGGCGGCGGGGCTGCTCGAGCCGGCCGACGTCGGCTACCGGTTCCGCACCGACCGCGTCCGCGAGCGGCTGCTCGCCGACCTCCCGCCGCACCGGCTGCAGCGGCTGCACCGGGACGCGGCGGCGGCGCTGGAGGCGGTGGGCGCCGCGCCGGCCCGCGTGGGGGCCCACCTGGTGCGCGCCGGCGACGCCGCGGCCGCCGTCCCGCACCTGCTGACCGCCGCGGAGACCAGCGCCGCCCTCGGCGCCCACCGTGACGCGCTCGACCTCGTCGAGCAGGTCCGCGAGGCCGCCGCCGGGCCCGACCGCGCCCGGATGCTGGCGCTGCGCGCCGACCTGCTGATGGCCGTCGGGGACGGCGGCGCGGTCGCGGCCTGCCGGGAGGCCGTCGCGGCCGCCGAGGGGGACGCCCGCCGGGTGCTGCTCGCGCGGCTGGCGCAGGCGGCGAGCATGGACGGCGACCTGGACACCGCGACGGACGCACTCAGCGGCCTGCAGCCCGACGGCGGCGCGGCCGACAGTGCCATCCTCCTGGCCCGCGGCAACCTCGCCTGGTTCTCCGGCGACCTCGAGGGGGCGCGCGCCGCGGCCGACGAGGCGCGGCGGCGGCTCGGCGCCGCGACCGACTGGCGCCTGCTGGACCTGGTGGCCCTGCAGGGCCTCATCGCGCACAACGGCGGGCAGTGGTTCCGCCGGCTGCGGCACGAGCTGCAGCGGACCCGGGAGGCCCCGGCGATCGCGACCGCCGTCTTCGACGCCCACCTGTGCGTGGCCGAGTACCTCCTCTACGGGCCCACCCCGTACGCCGAGGTCATCGCACTCGGGCGGGCTCTGCGCGAGACCGCCGAGCGGGCCGGGGCCCTGCGCGCCGTCGCGTTCGCCTGCGCGCTCACCGGCGAGGCGGCGCTGCTGTCGGGCGACCTGGCCACCGCCGAGCACGACCTGCGGGAGGCGGCCGACCTGCACGCCGAGATCGGCGCCCCCGCCGGGGAGGCCCACTCGCTCCAGCGCCTCGCCGAGCTGCGCGTGCACCAGGGCGACCGCGCCGGTGCCCGCCGGCTGCTGCAGCAGGCCCTGCCGCTGGCCCGGTGGTCGCCGATCCCGATGCACCTGCTCCAGCGCATCCACGGCACCGCGATCCTCGCCGCGGACTCCCCGGAGGAGGCCCACGCGGCGGTCGGGCGGGCGGAGGCCACCGTCGGACCGGAGGACCACTGCCACTTCTGCCAGGTCATGGTCTCGGTCCCGGCGGCGATCGCCTGCGCCGACGTCGGCGACGTCGAGGCCGCGCGCGGTCACCTGCGGGCCGCCGAGCGGTCGGCCGCGCTGTGGCAGGGCACCGCGTGGCAGGCGGCGATCCTCGAGGCGCGGGCGCACCTCGCGCACGCCGAAGGGGACCCCGAGGGCGGCCACCGGCTGCTCGAGCAGGCCGCGGAGTGCTTCGCGACCGCCGGGCAGCCGCTGGACGCCGACCGGTGCCGCGCCCCGCTGCCTGTGCCGGCCCGGAGCACCTGAGGCGCCGGGGAGGCATCGAGGAGGCATCGAGGAGGCATCGACGTGGCACGGGTGTTCCTCGCCGGCGGCACCGGCGTGCTCGGCCGGGCGCTGCTGCCGCTGCTGCTCGCCGCCGGCCACCGGGTCACCGCGACCACCCGCTCCCCCGCCCGGACCGGGCAGCTGCGCGCTGCGGGCGCCGAGCCGGCCGTCGTGGACGCCTTCGACGCCCCGGCTCTGCGCGCCGCCGTGACCGCCGCGCGCCCCGACGTCGTGCTCCACCAGCTCACCGCGCTGTCCGGGCCGGCGGCCGACTACGGCGCCTGGCTGGCCGACACCAACCGGCTCCGCGCCGAGGTGACCCCCGTGCTCGTCGACGCCGCCCGTGCCGCCGGCGCCCGCCGCGTCGTCGCCCAGAGCGCCAGCTTCACCACCGCCCCCCAGGGTCCCTGGCTGCTCGACGAGGACGCCCCGCCGTACACCGACGCGCCCGGCGCCCTGGGGGGACACACCGCCGCCGCCCTCGCCCTGGAGCGGGCGGTCCTCGGCACCGACGGGATCGAGGGCGTGGTGCTGCGCTACGGGTTCCTCTACGGCCCCGGCACCGGCTTCGCGCCCGGCGGGGGCTTCGCCGAGGCGGTCCGGGCCGGCCGGCAGCCGGTCGTCGGCGACGGCGAGGGTCGCTACCCCTTCGTGCACGTCGACGACGCCGCCGCGGTCACCGCCGTCGCTGTCGAGCGCGGCGCGCCCGGGGTCTACAACGTCGTCGACGACGACCCGGCGCCGATGCGCGAGTGGGTCCCGTACCTCGCCGGCCTGCTCGGCGCCCCCGAGCCGGCGGTGGTCCCGGCCGACGTCGCCGGGCGGGACCTCGGCCCGCAGACGGTCTACTACGGCACCCAGCTGCGCGGCGCCCGCAACGACCGGGCCCGGCAGCAGTTCGGCTGGCAGCCGGCCCACCCGAGCTGGCGGGAGGGCTTCCGCGAGCTCTTCGGTGCCGCACCCGGCGGGGGTCCTGGACCGTCCCGGGTGGGGCGGCCCCGGCACGGGTAGGCGACGGCGGGCCGCCGCGGTGGCCCCCGGCCCGACCCCACCGACCCCGGAGGACCCGTCATGCGAGGAACGGTCCTGCACGCCCCCCGCGACGTCCGCGTCGAGGACCGCCCCGACCCGGCGATCGAGCAGCCCACCGACGCCGTGGTCCGACTGGCCGCCACCTGCGTGTGCGGCTCGGACCTGTGGCCCTACCGCGGTGTCGAGGAGGTGCGCGGGCCCTCGCCCATGGGTCACGAGTACGCCGGCGTCGTCGAGGAGGTCGGCAGCGAGGTCACCACGGTCCGGCCCGGCCAGTTCGTCGTCGGCTCCTTCTTCGCCTCGGACAACACCTGCGAGATCTGCCGCGCCGGCTACCAGACCTCCTGCGTCAACCGGCAGCCCGGCGCGGCCAGCGGCGCCCAGGCCGAGTACACCCGCGTCCCGCTGGCCGACGGCACCCTCGTCGCCACCCCCGACCTCCCGGACGACGACCTGGTGCCGAGCCTGCTCGCCGCCTCCGACGTGCTGGGCACCGGCTGGTTCGGCGCCGTCGCCGCCCAGGCCGGGCCCGGGAAGACGGTGGCCGTCGTCGGGGACGGCGCGGTCGGCCTGCTGGCCGTGCTGGCCGCGCGGCAGCTCGGGGCCGAGCGGGTCGTCGCGATGAGCCGGCACGAGACGCGGCAGCAGCTGGCCCGGGAGTTCGGCGCCACCGACGTCGTCGCCGAGCGCGGCGACGAGGGCGTGGCGCGGATCCGGGAGATGACCGACGGGCTGGGCGCGCACTCGGTCGTCGAGGCCGTGGGCACCCAGGAGTCGATGATGCAGGCCGTCCGCGCCACCCGCCCCGGCGGGCACGTCGGCTACGTCGGCGTGGCCCACGACGTCGCGCTGCCGGGCGACGAGCTGTTCTTCACCCACGTGCACCTGCACGGCGGGCCGGCCCCGGTGCGCCGCTTCCTGCCCGAGCTCATCGAACTCATCTGGCGGCGCCAGATCGACCCGGGGCGGGTCTTCGACCTCGAACTGCCGCTCGAGCAGGCCGCCGAGGGCTACCGCGCGATGGACGAGCGGCGGGCGATCAAGACGCTGCTGCGGCCCTGACCTCGCCCGCCGCCGTCCGGTTCCCGGCCGGTCGCGCAGGATGGGCCGGTGCGTGCGGTGGTGAGCAGGGTGGCGTCGGCCTCGGTGACCGTCGACGGCGCCGTCGTCGGGGAGATCGGCCCCGGCCTGCTGGCGCTGGTCGGCGTCGGCCGGGACGACGACGCCGGCCGCGCCCGCGCGCTGGCGCGGAAGATCCACGAGCTGCGGGTGTTCCCCACCGACGAGGGCGCCCGCTCGGCCGGTGACCTCGGGCGGCCGGTGCTGGTCGTCAGCCAGTTCACGCTCTACGCCGACACGCGCAAGGGACGGCGCCCGTCGTGGGACGCCGCCGCGCCCGGCGAGGTGGCCGAGCCGCTGGTCACCGAGGTCGTCGCCGAGCTGCGCCGGCGCGGCAGCGAGGTGGCCACGGGGGTGTTCGGGGCCCGGATGCTCGTGGGGTCGGTCAACGAGGGACCGATGACCTTGCTGCTGGAGGTCTGATCCAGCGACCGGCCGGGTACTGGTGGTGACCGAAGACACGGTCTGTGCGTTGCCTGTGATTGCGGGTCACGCGGAACACCAGGCCCCGTCGGAACCGTTGGACGGGGCGTAACACAACGGACGACAACAGACGACAGCGGGGTGCCGCCCGGACAGCGGCGCCCCCACCCCAGACGCGGGTGACCCACCGTGCACGCCAGCCGGCGGGTGCATCCGGAACCACAGGCAAGGACGAAGACATCCCGTGACGCTCCTGCAGTCCTCCCCCAGTGACGCCCTCGAGGTCCGCTCGCCGCGACGCGAGCCGGACACCAGTGGCCTGGTGTCGACCGACCTGGTGCGCGTGTACCTGAACACCATCGGCAAGACCGCCCTGCTGACCGCCGAGCAGGAGGTCGAGCTGGCCAAGCGCATCGAGGCCGGCCTGTACGCCGAGCGGCTGCTGGCCGAGCGGCAGCTCACCCCGGCCCTGCAGCGCGACTACAAGGCCCTCGCGATCGACGGCAAGGCCGCCAAGCGGCACCTGCTGGAGGCCAACCTGCGCCTGGTGGTGTCGGTGGCCAAGCGCTACACCGGCCACGGCATGACGTTCCTGGACCTCATCCAGGAGGGCAACGTCGGCCTCATCCGCGCCGTCGAGAAGTTCGACTACACCAAGGGCTTCAAGTTCTCGACCTACGCGACGTGGTGGATCCGCCAGGCGATCACCCGCGCGATGGCCGACTCCGGCCGCACCATCCGGCTGCCCGTGCACCTGGCCGAGCAGGTCAACAAGGTCGTGCGGACCCGCCGCCGGGTGCACCAGGAGCTCGAGCGCGAGCCCACCGCCGAGGAGCTCGGCCTCGAGCTGGACATGACCCCCGAGCGGGTCACCGAGCTGCTCGAGTACAGCCGCGACCTGGTCAGCCTCGACCAGACCGTCGGTGCCGACGAGGAGTCCCGGCTCGGTGACTTCATCGAGGACGCCGACGCCGCGGTGGCCGAGGACGCGGTGGCCTTCCAGATGATGAAGGGCGACGTGCGCAACGTCCTCTCCACGCTGGAGGACCGCGAGCGCGACGTCGTCGTGCTCCGCTTCGGGCTCGACGGCGGCCAGCCGCGCACCCTCGAGCAGATCGGCAAGCAGTTCGGCCTCTCCCGCGAGCGGGTGCGCCAGATCGAGCGCGAGACGATGGCCAAGCTGCGCGACCCGCAGCGCGCCGACGCCCTGCGCGACTACCTGGCGTAGCAGCCGTCCCGGCAGCACGCCGCCGAGAGCCGGTTCCCCGCGGGGAGCCGGCTCTCGGCGTCTGCGCGGCCGTTGACAGCCGCAGCGGTGCACGCCAGGCTCGTCCTCAACCGATCGGTTGAGGAGGCGGGCCGTGGCGACGACGGCGCAGCGGTGGCGGAAGCTCGCGGACGAGTTCGGACGGCGGGTCGACGGCGTCCCCCCGGACCGCTGGGACGACCCCGCGCCGTGCGAGGGCTGGGTCGCCCGCGACGTCGTCCGGCACCTCGTGGAGTGGATGCCGTCGCTCTACCTCGGCGCCATCGGCCGGCCGCTGCCGGGGATGCCCTCGGTCGACGACGACCCCGCCGGTGCCTGGCGGGCCGCCGACGCGGCGATCTCGGCGCTGCTGGCCGACCCCGCCACGGCCCGGCTCCCCACGGCCACCCGCGCGGGCGAGATGACCCTCGAGGAGCTGGTCGCCATGACCGGGCTCATGGACCTGCTGGTGCACGCCTGGGACCTCGCCCGCGCCACCGGCCAGGACGAGACGCTGGACGCGGCGGAGGTCTCGGGGTTCCTGGCCGGCATCGAGCCGTGGGACGCCGCGATGCGCGGCAGCGGCCACTACGGCGCGCGCGTGCCGGTCCCCGACGACGCCGACGACCAGGCGAAGCTGCTGGCCTTCACCGGCCGCCGGCCCTGACGCGGGCGCCGGTACCTGGTCGCGAGGCGGTCCGCGGGTCGACCATGGGCCGGTGCTCACCGTGCGGCTGCTCGGGCCGTTCACCGTCGAGGTGGACGGCCGCCGGGTGCCGGAGGACGCCTGGACCCGCCGGGACGCCGCCGGGCTGGTGAAGCTCCTGGCGCTGCGCCCCGGCCGGCAGGCGCACCGCGAGCAGGTGATGGACCTGATGTGGCCGGATCTCGACCTCGCCGACGCGGCGCCGCGGCTGCACAAGGCCGCGCACTACGCCCGTCGGGCCCTGGGCTCGCCGGAGGCGGTGGTGCTGCGCGACGGCACGGTCGCCCTGGTGCCCGGGACGCCGGTCGAGGTGGACGTCGAGGAGTTCGAGGCGGCCGCCGCGGAGGCGCTGCGGGAGGGCTCGCCCGAGGCGGCGGCCGACGTGCTGCGGCGGTTCCCCGCCGAGCCCCTCCCGGGTGAGGTCTACACCGGGTGGGCGGCCGGACCGCGCGAGCGCCTCGGCGGCCTGCGGCGGCAGTTGCTGCGGCAGGCCCGCCGGTGGGCCGACCTGGTGGCGCTCGACCCGCTCGACGAGGCGGCCGCCGTCGCGCTGGTCCGCGAGCTGGCCGCCGGCGGCGACCTGCCCGGCGCGCTGGCCCGCTACGAGGACCTCGACCGGACGCTGCGGCGCGAGCTGGGCACCGGTCCCGGCCCGGAGGCGACCCGGCTGGGCGCCGAGCTGACCGCCGCGCTGCGCGCCCGCGGGCGGCTGAGCGCCGCGGACGAGGGCCGGCTGTCCCAGGAGATCCGGTTCTGCCGCAGCCCCGACGGCGTGCGCCTGGCCTACGCGTGCTCCGGGACCGGGCCGCCGCTGGTCAAGGCCGCCCACTGGATGACCCACGTCGACCACGACTGGCACAGCCCGGTGTGGCGGCACTGGCTGTTGGCGCTGTCCCGGCGGCACCGGCTCGTCCGCTACGACGAGCGCGGCTGCGGGCTGTCGGACTGGGAGGTCCCGGAGCCGACCTTCGAGAGCTGGGTGACCGACCTGGAGACCGTGGTGGACGCGGCCGGGCTCGACCGGTTCCCGCTGCTCGGCATCTCGCAGGGCGCCGCGGTCGCGATCACCTACGCCGCCCGGCACCCGGACCGGGTGAGCCGGCTGGTCCTCTACGGCGGCTACCTGCAGGGCCGGCTGGTCCGGGCCAGGACCGAGGAGGACCGCCGCGAGCACCACCTCGAGGTGGAGCTGGTGCGGCTGGGCTGGGGCCGCGACGACCCGGCGTTCCGGCAGGTGTTCACCTCGCGGTTCATGCCCCGGGCGTCCCGCCGGCTGTGGGACGCCTTCAACGACCTGCAGCGCACCACCACGTCACCGGAGAACGCCGCCCACGTCCTCGAGGTCGCCGCGGGCATCGACGTGGTGGCGACCGCGGCCGAGGTCCGGGCGCCGACGCTGGTGCTGCACGCGCGCCACGACGGCCGGCCGCCGTTCGCACAGGGCCGGCTGACCGCGTCGGTGATCCCGGGCAGCCGGTTCGTCGCGCTCGACAGCTGGAACCACGTCCTGCTCGCCGACGAGCCGGCCTGGCCGGTGTTCCTCCGGGAGGTGGAGGACTTCCTGGCGGAGTGAGCGGGCCGGTCCCGGGCGGCTCAGGGGACCTCCCGCATCCGGCGCGGACCGGGCTCGACGCGCGCCGTGGGCGGGCCGACCCGCACGGTGCCGCCGGCCACCACCAGCGACCGCCCGCCGTGCCACGGCTTCTCCGGGCCGACGATCACCGGGGACAGCGTCAGCCCGAGCACCTCGGGCAGGTCGTCGGCGAGCCGGGCCACCCGCAGCAGCAGGTCCTCCAGCGCCGCGACGTCGACCCGCTCGGCACCGCGCCAGCCGTCGAGCAGCGGCCACGCCCGCGGCTCGCGCACCAACTCGGCGGCGTCGAGGTCGGTCAGCGGCAGGGTGCGGTAGGCGCGGTCGCCGAGCAGCTCGGTGGCCACCCCGCCGAGGCCGAAGCTGACCAGGGCGCCGAACGACGGGTCGTCGACGACCTCCACCACCGTCGCCACGCCCGGCGCGGCCATCTCCTGCACGATCACCGGGTCGCCGGCCGGGATGGCCTCGAAGGCGGCGCGGACGGCGTCGGCGTCGGGGAGGTCGAGGCGGACCCCGCCGAGGTCGGTGCGGTGCCGCAGCCAGGGCGCGGTGGACTTGAGCACCACCGGATAGCCGACGGCGTCGGCCGCGGCGACCGCCTCCTCGGCGGTGGTCACCGTCCGCGTGCCGAGCAGCGGCACCCCGTAGGCGGCCAGCAGCGCGATCACCTCGTCGTCGGTGAGCGGGCGGCCCTCCGGCGACCCGGCCAGGACGCCGCGGACCAGCGACCGCGCGCGCCCGGCGTCGACGCCGGGCAGCTCGGGCACGGTGCCCACCGGCCGGCGCCGCCAGCGGGCGTACTCGGCGACGCGGGCCAGCGCGATGACCGCCCGCTCCGGGGTCGAGTACGACGGCACCGAGCCGCGGGCGGGCATGCCGGTCTCGTCGGGCACGGTGAGCTCCCGCGGGATGCCCTCGGCGGAGAGGAACGTGGCCACGACCGGCTTGGCCGAGGACCGCGACACCTCGACCAGCGCCCGGCCGTACTCGTCGGGCGGGGTGTGCACCAGCGGCGGGAGGAACACCGCGACCACCGCGTCGACGCCGTCGTCGTCGACCGCCTGCTGCAGCGCCGCGCGGAAGGCCTCCGGGCTGCCGCCGGTGCCGATGTCGGCCGGCGTCTCGTGCGCCAGCGACAGCCCCTGGTCGAGGACGGAGTCGGCGACGAGCACCCCGAGGGCGGTGGAGTTGCCCACGACGGCGACCCGGTCGCCCCCGGGCAGCGGCTGGTGCGCGAGCAGCATGCCCACCTCGAACAGCTGCGCGACGGTGTCCACCCGGATCACCCCGGCCGAGGCGAACAGCGCCGCCACCGACTGCTCGGGCACCGCCACCGACGTGCCGGCCAGCCCCGGGGTCAGCCCGCCGTGCCGGCCGCTCTTGACCGCCACCACCGGCTTGGTGCGGCCGACGGTGCGGGCCAGCCGGGCGAACTTGCGCGGGTTGCCGAAGCTCTCCAGGTGCAGCAGCACGACCTCGGTGCCGGGGTCGGTGGCCCAGTACTGCAGCAGGTCGTTGCCGCTGACGTCGGCGCGGTTGCCCGCCGAGACGAAGCTGGACAGGCCGATGCCGGCCCGGCGGGCCCGTTCGAGCAGGGCGACGCCGAGGGCGCCGGACTGGGCGAAGAAGCCGACCCGGCCGCGGCCGGGCACCCGGGGGGCGAGGCTGGCGTCGAGCCGGATGGCCGGGTCGGTGTTGACGATGCCCAGGCAGTTGGGGCCGACCACCCGCATGCCCGAGGCCCGCGCCGAGGCGACCAGCCGCCGCTCGGCCTCCCGCCCCTCCGGCCCGGTCTCGCCGAAGCCGCCGGAGATGACCACCAGCCCGCGGACCCGCTTGCGCCGGCAGGCCTCGACCACACCGGCGACCTCGTCGGACGGGACGGTGACGACGGCGAGGTCGACGTCGCCCGGGATGTCCTCGATGGAGGCGTAGGCGGGGACGCCGCGCACGTGCCGGGCGCCGGGGTTGACCGGGTACACCGGCCCCTCGAAGCGGTGGTCGAGCAGGTTGCGCAGGACGAGGTTGCCGATCTTGCCCTCGTCGTTGCTGGCGCCCACGACCGCGACCGACGACGGCGTCAGCAGCCGCGCGATCGACCGGGACTCGCTGCGCTGCTCGCGCTCGTAGAGCACCGCCAGCGAGGTCTCGGTGGGCGCGATGGGGAAGGTCAGGTGGACGACGCCCTCGTCGTAGGTGCGCTTCGCCTGGTAGCCGGCGTCGAGGAAGACCCGGACCATCCGGGCGTTCTGGGTCAGCACCTCGGCGACGAAGCGGCTGATGCCCCGCTCGCGGGCGGCAGCGGCCAGGTGCTCGAGCAGCACCGACCCGAGGCCGCGGCCCTGGTGGGCGTCCTCGACGAGGAAGGCGATCTCGGCGTCGTCGGTGCCCGGGAGGCGGTCGTAGCGGCCCACCGCGATGAGCTGGTCGCCGAGCAGGACGACGAACGCCACGCGGTCCCGGTGGTCGACGTGGGTGAAGTGGTGCAGGTCCCGGTCGCTGAGCCGCTTCATCGGCCCGAAGAACCGGTAGTAGCGGGTCTGGTCGGAGCTGCGGTCCATCAGCCCGACCAGGCCGGCGGCGTCCTCGGGGCAGATCGGGCGCAGGTGCACCGTGCCGCCGTCGGCGGCGATGATGTCGGCCTCCCAGTGCGCCGGCGGCCGGGGCGCCTCCTCCGCGGACGGCTGCTCCGCGGGTGACTGTTCCGGCGCGGTGCGCTGGTCAGTCACGGGGGTCGTCCGGGTCGAGGCCGAACAGGGGGTAGACCGCCCGCCGGGTCCGCGCGACGGCGCGGTCGACGCGGGACTCGGTGAACGGGTCCCACGCGGCGAACCCGGTGTAGCCGCCCTCGGTCATGTGCGTCGGCGGCCGGGCGCGCAGCCCGCGGGCGACGACGTCGTCGCGCCAGGACTGCGGGATCTCCGTCGCGGGGTCCAGCTGCGCCCCCGCCGCCTCGGCCAGCAGGTGGGTCCAGGCCCGCGGCACGCAGCGGACCAGCCCGTAGCCGCCCCCGCCGAGGGCGATCCAGCGGCCGTCGCAGAGCTCGTGCGCCAGCTCGTGCACCGCGCGGTAGCTGGCCCGCTGGCCGTCGATGGTGAGCGCGAGGTCGGCGAGCGGGTCCTCGTGGTGGGCGTCGCAGCCGCACTGGGTGACCAGCACCTGCGGCGCGAAGGCCCGCAGCACGCCCGGGACGACGGCGTGGAAGGCGCGCAGCCAGCCGGGGTCGTCGGTGCCGTTGGGCAGCGCGATGTTCACGGCGCTGCCGTGCGCCTTCTCCGGGTCGCCGCACTCCTCGGGGTACCCCGTGCCGGGGAAGAGCGTCAGCGGCGTCTGGTGGATGCTCACCGTGAGCACCCGGGGGTCGTCGTAGAAGGCGGCCTGCACTCCGTCGCCGTGGTGGACGTCGAGGTCGACGTAGGCGATCCGCTCGACGCCCTGGCCCAGCAGCCAGGCGATGGCGATCGCGGCGTCGTTGAAGACGCAGAAGCCCGACGCCCGGTCGCGCATGGCGTGGTGCAGGCCGCCGGAGATGTTCACCGCGTGCTGCGCGCGGCCGGAGTGCACGAGCTCGGCGGCCTGCACGCTGCCACCGGTGATGAGCGCCGCGGCCTCGTACATGCCCTCGAAGACCGGGTTGTCGGAGGTACCCAGGCCGTAGCGCTCGTCGGGGTCGGTGGGGGCGCGCCGCACCGCCTCCAGGTAGGTCTCGTCGTGCACCAGGGTGAGCAGGTCCGTGCCGGCCGGCGTGGGCCGGACGACCTGCACCCGGTCCGAGGCCAGCACGCCGAGGCCGTCGGCCAGGCGCATGGTGAGGTCCAGCCGCACGGGGTGCAGCGGGTGGTCGCCACCCAGCGTGTAGCCGAGCAGCGCGTCGTCCCAGACGACGGCCACCGAGTCGCTCACGGTGCCCTCCTCCGCCGTCGGGCCCCTCCGGCCGGGGCGTCGTCGTCCCGGGGTCGGCCCTTGCCCGGACGCTACCGCCGGTGCGCGGCCGCCGCCCTCCCCGCGGCCGGCCGCCGCGGGACGCACGCCGGGGCGGCCCGCGGGTCCGGCGGAGCGCCGGGACCGGCGGCTCGCGAGCCGTAGGATCGGGAACGACACGGAGGAGTGCCAGTGAACGACCTGATCGACACCACGGAGATGTACCTCCGCACGATCTTCGAGCTGGAGGAGGAGGGCATCGTCCCGCTCCGGGCCCGCATCGCCGAGCGGCTGCACCAGAGCGGCCCCACCGTCAGCCAGACCGTCGCCCGCATGGAGCGCGACGGGCTGCTGACCGTCGAGGGCGACCGGCACCTGCAGCTGTCGGAGTCCGGGCGGGCGCTGGCCACCGCGGTCATGCGCAAGCACCGGCTCGCCGAGTGCCTGCTCGTCGACGTCATCGGCCTGGACTACGCCGACGTCCACGAGGAGGCCTGCCGCTGGGAGCACGTGATGAGCGAGGCGGTGGAGCGCAAGCTGCTGACCCTGCTCGGCAACCCGACGGTCTCCCCCTTCGGCAACCCGATCCCCGGCCTCGACGCGCTCGGCGGGGAGACCTCGGCAGTGCTCGACTCGCTCACCCTGCTGTCCACCACGGCCACCGCCGAGGGCCGCCGGGTGACCATCCGGCGGATCAGCGAGCAGCTGCAGGAGAACGGCGAGCTGCTGCGCGAGCTCTCCGAGCACGGCGTCCGCCCCGGTGCGACCGTCGTCGCCCGGTCGACCAACGGCACCGTCACCGTCGACGACCACCCGCTGCCCGCCGGTGTGGCCCAGCACCTGTTCGTCGCCGCACTCGACGACGACCTGACCCCGGCGGAGGCCGCCGTCCAGCTCTGACGAAGGACCCCCTCGCCCCCCGCCGCTCGCGAGCTCGCGGCGGGACCCTGCGAGGGGGCCGTTCCAGCACGTCCCGGCGCCCGGTGCCCGCTCTCCGCGGGTGCCGGGCGCCGGTCGTTACGGTGGGCGGCGTCCGCGCCACGACCCAGCGTCCGCGACCACCCGCGAGGAGCCCCGGTGAGCCAGCCCGACCACCCGACCGACGGCCCCGCGGGCCCCGCTCCGGCCTCCCCCTTCGAGCGGCTGGCCGACTTCGTCGCGATCCCGCGGGTGAGCGGCCTGGCGCTGTCGGCCGACGGCACCCGGCTGGTGGTCCCGGTGCAGACCCTCGACGCCGAGGGCAAGAAGTGGCAGTCGGCGCTGTGGGAGGTCGACCCCGAGGGGCAGCGGCCGCCGCGGCGGCTGACCCGCAGCGCCCCGGGCGAGTCCGCGCCCTCCTTCGCCCCCGACGGCACCCTGTTGTTCGTCTCGGCCCGTCCCGACCCCGGAGCCGGCAAGGACGCCGGGGAGCCGAAGCCTGCGCTGTGGGCGCTGCCGCCCGGCGGCGGTGAGGCCCGCCCGGTGGTCACCCGGCCCGGCGGGGTGGCCGGGTTCGCGGTCGCCGCCGACAGCGGCGACGTCGCGGTGGTGGCCGCCACGATCCCCGGCGCCGCCGACGCGGACGACGACGAGGCCCGGCGCAAGGCCCGCAGCGACGCCGGCGTGTCGGCGATCCTGCACGAGGCCTACCCGGTGCGGTACTGGGACGCCGACCTCGGCCCGGCCGTGCCGCACCTCTTCTTCGCCGGCGCGCTGCCGGCGGAGGGGCCGGCCGGTGAGGCGCCCGAGCCGCCCGAGCTCCGCGACCTGACCCCCGACGCCGGTCCGCCCACGGGCGCCGGTGAGTCGGTGGCCCTCTCCCCCGACGGCCGTCTCGCGCTGCGGGTGGACCAGGTGCCCGACGGCCCGGCCGGCCGCCGCGACCGGCTGGTGCTGGTGGAGACCGCGACCGGGGAGAGCCGGGTGCTGGTCGACGACCCGCTGGCCGACGTCCACTCCGGCGCCTTCTCCCCCGACGGCGGCTCGGTGGTCTGCGTCCGCGAGACGATGACGACCTACGCCGAGCCGCCGGACTTCACGCTGCTGCTGGTCGACGTCGCCTCGGCCGAGGCCCGCGAGCTGACCCCCGACTTCGACCGCTGGCCCAGCGCCCCGCAGTTCGCCGCCGACGGCACCGCTGTCTACTTCCTCGCCGACGACGACGGCCGGCACGCGCTGTTCCGGGTCGAGGTGAGCGGCGGCGAGCCGGTGCGGCTGACCGCCGACGGCGCCTACAGCGACCTGCAGGTGGCCCGCGACGGCAGCGCCCTCTACGCGCTGCGGTCGGCCTACGACGAGCCCCCGGTGCCGGTCCGGCTGGATCCGCGGGCCACCGGCCAGCACCCCGACCCGCTGCCCGCGCCGGGCGCCGTCGGGCCGCTGCCGGGCACGCTCACCGAGGTCCGCGCCACCGCCGCCGACGGCGCCGAGGTGCAGGCCTGGCTGGTGCTGCCCGAGGGCGCCTCGCCGGAGGACCCGGCGCCGCTGCTGCTGTGGATCCACGGCGGGCCGCTGATGAGCTGGAACTCCTGGTCGTGGCGCTGGTGCCCGTGGGTGCTGGCCGCCCGCGGCTACGCCGTGCTGCTGCCGAACCCTGCGCTGTCGCAGGGCTTCGGCCAGGACTTCGTGCGCCGCGGCTGGGGCGAGTGGGGCGGGGCCCCCTGCACCGACCTGATGGCCGCCGTGGACGCCGCGCTGGAGCGGCCCGACCTCGACGCGGAGCGCACCGCGGCGATGGGCGGCTCGTTCGGCGGCTACATGGCCAACTGGGTGGCCACGCAGACCGACCGGTTCCGGGCGATCGTCACCCATGCCAGCCTGTGGGACCTGGACAGCTTCGTCGGCACCACGGACGCGGCCTACTACTGGGAGAGGGAGTGGGGCGACCCGCTGCTGACCCCCAAGCGCTACGAGCAGAACTCGCCGCACCGCTTCGCCGACGCCATCCGCACGCCGGTGCTGGTCATCCACGGCGACAAGGACTACCGCGTGCCGATCGGCGAGGGCCTGCGACTCTGGTACGACCTGCAGAAGCGGGGGGTGCCCTCGCGGTTCCTGTACTTCCCCGACGAGAACCACTGGGTGCTCACCCCCGGCAACGCGACGGTCTGGTACGAGACGGTGATCGCCTTCCTGGCCGAGCACGTCCTCGGCGAGGAGTGGCAGCGGCCCGCCCTGGTCTAGCGCGTCGCGTCACCTGCCGGGCACCAGCGTGCTGTTGATCAGGGCGCGCAGCTCCGTCGGCGGCAGGCAGGCGGCCAGGCCGTCGGCGAGCAGCCGGGGCAGCACCGCGGCGGGGTCGGCGGCCAGCGCCCGGTCGAGCGCGACGTTGGCCATGGCGCCGTCCCCGCGCAGCCAGGCGCTGACCGCCAGCAGCGTCGCGGGCGCGCCGTCCAGGGGCACCGGCGCCCGGCGGGTGCACTCGGTCCACAGCACCTCGGCGGCCGGGGCGTCGTCGCCCAGCGCCAGACCCAGCGCCCCGTCGCGCACGTCGGGCAGCGTCAGCGCCCACAGCACCTCGGCGACCCGGACGTCGGGCAGCCGGGCGCCCGCGGTGGCCGGGCCGGGCCGGCAGGCGGCCGCGGCGTCGGCGACCAGGGCGGCGCCCTCGGCGGCGAGCGCCGCGGCGCCGACCGCGCGCAGACGGGCGGCGTGCCGCCGTCCGACCTGCAGGCAGGCCTCGGCCATCGCCGCCGCGGCCGGGCCGTCGGGCGGGGCGATGCGGGCGGCCAGCGCACCGCGGTCGGGCGCGAGGACGGCGCCACCGGCGACCGCGGCCGCCGCCAGCGGGCTGGCGCCGCCGGGGACGGGCGTGCCGGCGCCGGGCTCGCAGCAGGCGTGGGGACAGTCGTAGTCCCACCAGCGTCCGCCGCGGACCAGCAGCGCCTCGCGGACCGACACGTCCTGCGCGTCGAGGGCGAGCACCAGCTCGTGCACCGCGTCGCGGTGCGGCAGCTCCGGCCAGGGCTCGGGGACGCCGACCTCGGGCGGCAGCACGGGCAGGCCCGCGACGTCGGGCGCCTCGGACACCACCGCGAGCAGCACCGCGTCGGGACCGTCGGTGACGACCTTGGCGGCGAGGGTGCGGGCCAGCGCGGCGGCCGCGCCCGGAGGCGGGAGGTCGGCGCGCACGGTCAGGCCGACCCGGCTGCCGCCGGGCCCGCGCAGGCTGACCAGCACCAGCGACTCGGCCGGCCGGAAGCCGAGCAGGTGCGGCAGGGCCGCGGCGACCTCGCCGCTGTCGGAGAGCCGGATGACGGGGATCGGGGGTTCGTCCACGCCGCCGACCCTGGGTGGACGACGAGGCCGGCGGGCCCGATCACCCTCGGCTGTGGAGCGGCCGGGACCCTGTGGACGGCCGGGACCCGGAGTGTCAGCCGGCCGTGCCGGCGCAGGTCACCGGTCGCGGCGGGCGTTCCACGGCAGGCGGCGGAGCTCCCCGGCGAGCTCGTGCACCGCCGCCTCGCCGAAGCGCCGCGCCCAGTGGCCCAACCAGTCCTCCTGGTCCAGGAAGAACTTCCAGTCGCTGACCACCCCGTGCCGCACGAACAGGAACGGGACCGGCGACTGGAACGGCCGGAACCCCCCGTTGTAGATCGCGGTCGACCGGTTGCCGTCGTAGAACGGCCCGAACACGATGCCGTCCTCGACGTAGGACGGCACGGCGATCTGCTGCAGGACGTCGTCGAAGACGCCCTGCGCACGCTCGGCCGGCAGGTCCGGGAAGACGACGACCGTCACGTCGTAGGTGGTGTCCCCGCCGTCCGCGGCCCCGGCCTCGAGCAGCCGGCGCCTGTGGCCCTCCACCAGCTCGACGACGCGGGGCACGCCGCCGTCGCCGACCTGCTCGGGAGCCAGCCAGAGCCGCTGGCGTTCGAGGGACGTGGGCACGAAGGGGCAGACGGGGCCCGGCCGGCCGAGCTCGTCGTGCGGCCGGACGATGAAGCTCCGGATCCAGTCGGCGACGGCGCGCAGCGCGTCCCTGTCACGGTCGGCCAGACCACTCGTCCTCCCCTCGCTCTCGAGGTCCTCGAGGAGGAACAGGTCAGCGGTCGGTGTCGACATCGGGGCCTCCCGTGGGCGGAGAGCCGGCGCCGGTCGCCGGTCCTCCCGAGCCTGCCCGTCCCCGGCTGCCCGTCGCCCCCGTGAACGGCCCTGGTCCGCACCCGGGCGTCACCGTGCCCCGCGCGCACCGGCCTCAGTCGAGCGCGGCGGCCTGGGTGTCGTAGGCCTCTTCGAGCAGGCCGGTGAACGCCGTCGGGTCCGGCCGGCCGCCCGAGGTGTCGGTGGTGAGCAGCACCAGCACCCGCTCGCCGTCCTGCACGACGCCCACCAGCGCCGGCACGGTCACCTGCTGCCCGTCGGGCCCGGTCGCGGTGGTGGTGAAGACGATCCCGGCCGAGCCGTCGCCCAGGTCGGGCACGGTGAGCTCGTCGAAGGCGATGGTCACCGTGCCGACCTCCGGGGAGGTGACCTGCACCGACCGGCAGCCCGCCAGCTGCTCGCCGAAGGCCGTGAGCGCGTCCTCGGCCGGGCCGCCGGAGGCCAGCGACTGCACCGTGGTGACCGTCCCGAGGACGGCGACCTGCGCGGCGACGTCGTCGTCGTACTCGTCGAACGACGGCTGGGTGCCCTGCACCGCCGGTGCGCACTCCGGCGGGGTCACCTGCACGTCCCCGGCCGCGCCGCCGGCGGCCGCCGCGCCCTGCGCCAGCTGCGCCTCGGTCAGCGGGGTCACCTGCGCGCCCGGCCCGAAGGCGTCCGCGGGCAGCAGGCCCGGCGCGAGGTCGGTGCCCGACGCCGGGGACCCGGACGCCGGGGCCGAGGACGCCGTCGACGACGCGGGCGAGGCCGTGCCCTCGACCGCACCGCCCGCGCACCCGGTGAGCAGGACGGCGGCCGCCAGGCCGGCGGAGGTGCGCAGACGGACGCTCATGATCGCGACGCTAACCGCGGGGGGACGCCGCCGCAGACCGGTTCCCCGGGCGGGTCACAGCTCGTACTGGACGGCGCTGCGGGCGGCCAGGTACGGGCGGACGTGCGCGGCGATCACGGCCAGGTGCACCGGGTCGGTCGCGTATCGGCGGAACGCCTCGGCGTCGGCGAAGTCGGCGACCAGAACCGTGTGCGCGTTGCCCTCGACCAGCCCGGCGTCGGCGGCCACGGTGAACGCCAGCGGACCGGGGACCTGCTCGGGCAGCCGGCGCAGCGCGGCGACCGTCTCCGCGCGGCGGTCCTCGTCGGCGGCGTCGGACCAGGTGAAGTGCACGACGTGTCGGATCACACCGGTCACCCTGTCAGCCGGGCGGACCGGAGGGGGTCGGTAGTGTCCGGCGCATGGGACGACGGCTGCGGATCGCACTGCTGTCGTACCGCAGCAAGCCCCACGGCGGCGGGCAGGGCGTCTACGTCCGGGCGCTCTCGCGGGAGCTGACCGCCCTGGGCCACTCCGTCGAGGTGCTCAGCGGCCAGCCCTATCCCGAGCTCGACGACGGCGTCCCGCTGACCCGGGTGCCCAGCCTCGACCTCTACCGCGAGCCCGATCCGTTCCGCACCCCGCGGCCCTCGGAGTTCCGCGACTGGATCGACGTCGCCGAGTGGGCCGCGATGTGCACCGCCGGCTTCCCCGAGCCGCTGACGTTCACCCTCCGCGCGGCCCGCCTGCTGCTCCCGCGCGCCGCGGAGTTCGACGTCGTCCACGACAACCAGAGCCTGGGCTACGGGCTGCTGCGGCTGGTCCGCGCCGGGGTCCCGACGGTGGCCACCGTGCACCACCCGGTGGCCATCGACCGGCAGCTCGAGCTCGCCGCCGCGCCCACGCTGCGCCGCCGGCTGACGCTGTCCCGCTGGTACGGCTTCACCGCGATGCAGGCGCGGGTCGCGCCGCGGCTGGACGCGGTCACGACGGTGTCGGAGAGCTCCCGCCGCGACATCGAGACCCACCTGCACGTGCCCGCGGCCGGCGTCGAGGTCATCCCCGTGGGCATCGACCCCGGCGTCTTCACCCCGCCGCCGGCCGGCCGCCCGCGCGAGGTCGACTCGATCGTGGTCACCACCAGCGCCGACGTCCCGCTCAAGGGCCTGGTGCACCTGCTCGAGGCGCTGGCCAAGCTGCGCACCGAGCGTGCGGTGCGGCTCACCGTGGTCGGCACCGCCCGGCCCGGCGGCCCCGCCGAGTCGGCGCTGGACCGCCTGGGCCTGCGCGACGCCGTCCGGTTCACCGGCCCGCTGCCCGAGGCCGACCTCGTCCGGCTGCTGCAGTCGGCGACGGTGGCCGCGATCCCCTCGCTGTACGAGGGCTTCTCGCTGCCGGCGGTAGAGGCCATGGCGTGCGGCACCCCGCTGGTGACCACCGACGCCGGCGCGCTGCCCGAGGTCGTGGGCACGCAGGCCGGGCTGCGGGTGCGGGCCGGCGACGTCGACGAGCTGACCGCGGCGCTGCGGATGGTGCTGGAGAACCCCGCGCTGCAGGAGCAGCTGGGCCGCGCCGGCCGCCGACGGGTGCTGGCGGCCTACACCTGGCGGGCGACCGCCGAGCGGACCGCCGACTGGTACGCCCGCGTGCTGGAGGAGAAGGGCCGCCCGTGCTGACCGTCGACTACGACCTGCTCGACCTGCGGCCGGGGGCGACCGTCCTGGACCTCGGCTGCGGCGAGGGCCGGCACGCCTTCGAGGCCTACCGCCGCGGCGCGCGCGTGGTCGCCGTCGACCGGGGCGGGTCCGAGGTGGAGACGACGAAGCGCTGGCTGGAGGCGATCGCGGAGGCCGGCGAGGCGCCCGAGGGTGCCCGGTACGAGGTGGTGCGCGGCGACCTGCTGCACCTGCCCTTCCCCGACGCGAGCGTCGACCGGGTCATCGCCTCGGAGGTGCTCGAGCACGTCCCCGACGACGCCCGGGCGATGGCCGAGATCGTCCGGGTGCTCAAGCCGGGCGGGCGGGCGGTGGTGACCGTGCCGCGGTACGGCCCCGAGCGGGTGTGCTGGGCGCTGTCGGACGCCTACCACGCCAACGAGGGCGGCCACGTGCGCATCTACCGCGGCGACGCACTGCGCGCGCGGCTGCGGGTCGCCGGGCTGGTGCCGGGCCGGAGCCACCACGCCCACGCGCTGCACGCGCCGTACTGGTGGCTCAAGTGCGCCGTCGGCGTGGAGCGCGACACCGCCGTCGTGCGCGCCTACCACCGGCTGCTCGTCTGGGACCTGACCAAGCGGCCGTGGCTGACCCGGACCGCCGAGCGGCTGCTCGACCCGCTGATCGGCAAGAGCCTGGTGGTCTACGCGGACAAGCCCGCCGCCGGTGGCGCGGGCCGCGCCGGCCGCCGCACGGTCACCGCGGCCGGGGAGCGGGAGCGGACCGCTGCCACGCGCTGACCTCCCCGAGCTCCCCGGTGTCCTCGACGGCGCCGCCGTGCGCCGCACGGTGGCGGCGATCGCGGCGGAGCAGGGTGCCGACGGTGCGCTGCCGTGGTTCCACGGGGGGCAGCTGGACCCGTGGGACTCGGTCGAGGCGGCGATGGCGCTGGAGGTGGGCGGCGAGCACGGCCGCGCCGCGGCCGCCTACCGCTGGCTGGCCGGCCGGCAGCGCCCCGACGGCTCCTGGGCCGCGGAGTACCGCGCCGGCGGGGAGACCTCGCCTGCCGTGGAGAGCAACCACGCCGGCTACCTCGCCGTGGGCGCCTGGCACTCCTGGCTGGCCAGCCGCGACGAGGCGCTGGCCGGTGAGCTGTGGCCGGTGGTGCGCCGCGGCCTCGACCTCGTGGTGCGCATGCAGCTCGACAGCGGCGCGGTGGGCTGGGCGCTGCGGCCCGACGGCAGCCCCGACGACACCGCGCTGCTGACCGGCAACGCGAGCCTGTTCCAGTCGCTGCGCTGCGGCATCGCGCTGGCCGGGCTGGTCGGGGACCCCCAGCCGGACTGGGAGCTGGCCGTCACCGGCCTCGGGACGGCGCTGCGCAGCGAGCCCGGCGCCTTCGCCGACCGGTCGCGGTACTCGATGGACTGGTACTACCCGGTGCTGGCCGGCGCGGTGACCGGCGAGGCCGCGCGGGCCCGGCTGGCCGCCGACTGGGACCGCTTCGTCGTCCCGGGCCTGGGTGCCCGCTGCGTCGCCGACCGCCCCTGGGTGACCGGCGCGGAGACCTGCGAGCTGGCGCTGGCGCTGGCCGTCGCCGGCCAGCCCGAGGCCGCGCGCGAGCAGGTGGCGGCCATGCAGCACCTGCGCCACGACGACGGCTCGTACTGGACGGGGCTGGTCTACGCCGACGACGCCCGCTGGCCGGTCGAGCGCACCACCTGGACGGCGGCGGCGGTGGTGCTCGCCGCCGACGCGCTCTCCGGGGCGACCCCGGCGTCGGGGCTGTTCGCGGACCCGTCCGCGCTGCCGGCGCCGGGCACCGAGGACGCGCCCGGTTCGGCGGCCCCGCTGCCGGGCAGTCGACAACCGTGACCAGCACGACCGAGCACCCCGACACGTCCCCGCCCCCCACCGCCGACGGCGTCACCGTCGTCGTCATGAGCCGCGACCGGCGCGACGACCTGCTGGCGACCCTCCCCCGGCACGAGGCGCCGGTGGTGCTGGTCGACAACGGCTCCACCGACGGGACGGTGGACGCCGTGCGGGCGGCCCTGCCCGAGGTGACCGTGCTGCCGCTGACCGAGAACGTCGGTGCCCGGGCGCGCACCATCGGCGCCGGGCACGCCGGCACGGAGTTCGTGGCCTTCGCCGACGACGACTCCTGGTGGGCGCCGGGCGACCTCGCCCGTGCCGCGGCGGTCATGCGCGCCCACCCGCGGCTGGCGGTGCTGAACGCGCGCGTCCTGGTCGGCCCGGAGGAGCGGCCGGACCCGCTGTGCCCCGAGCTGGCGGCCAGCCCGCTGGGCACGCCCCCGCACCTGCCCGGCCCGCGGCTGCTCGGCTTCATCGGGTGCGCGGCGATGGTGCGCACCGAGGCCTTCCTCGCCGCCGGCGGCTTCGACCCGGTGGTGCGCTTCCCCGGCGAGGAGGAACGGCTCGCGCTCGACCTCGCGGCGGCCGGCTGGGACATCGCCTACGTCGACTCGGTGACGGTGCACCACCACCCCTCGACGCGGCGGTCCGACCCGGCGGAGCGGCGGGCGGCGATCTGGCGGTCGAAGGCGCTCACGGCGGTCATGCGGCTGCCGTGGCACGACGTCGCGCGCACCGTGGGAGCCGCACTGCGGGCCGGCGCCGCGGAGCGGCGCGGCCTGCGGCGGGCGGCGCCGGACCTGCCGGCCGCGCTGCGCCGCCGTCGCCGGGTGCCGGCGCACGTGCTCGCCGACCTGCGCCTGCTCGCGGGGGACGCGTGACGGCCACCCAGGCCCGGCCGGAGGCCACCGGCACCGGGCCGGACCCACGGGTCGCCGTCGTGGTGATCACCCACCAGCGGCGCGACGAGGTGCTGAGCGCGCTCACGCGGCTGGTGGCGCTGCCCGAGCGGCCGCACGTGGTGGTGGTCGACAACGGCTCGACCGACGGCACCGCCGACGCGGTCCGCGAGCGGTTCCCGGCCGTCGATCTGGTGGCCAGCCCGGAGAACCTGGGCGCGGTCGGCCGCAACGTGGGCGTCGCCCGGCTCGCCACCCCCTACGTCGCCTTCTGCGACGACGACACGTGGTGGGACCCGGGGTCGCTGCGGACCGCCGCCGACGTGCTCGACGCCCATCCGCGGCTGGCCGTGGTGACCGGGCGGATCCTCGTCGAGCCCGGCGGCCGCGAGGACCCGATCGTGCCGGAGCTGCGCGACTCCCCCGTCCCCGGCGCCGACTGGCTGCCCGGGCCGGCGCTGGGCTCGTTCCTCGCGGGCGCCAGCGTGGTGCGCCGGGAGGCGTTCCTGGAGGTCGGCGGCTTCTGCGAGCGGCTGTGGCTGGGCGGGGAGGAGGAGCTCATGGCCGGCGACCTCGCCGCCGCCGGCTGGGAGCTGTGCTACCTGCCCGCGCTGACCGTGCACCACCAGGCCTCGCGGGCCCGAGACTCCCACCGCCGCCGCCGCGACGGCATCCGCAACACGCTGTGGACGACGTGGCTGCGGCGCCCGCTGCGGCCGGCGCTGCGCCGCACGCTGCACCTGCTGGCCACGCTCCCCCGCGACCGGGTGACCGTGCAGGGGCTGCTGGCCGCGGTGCGCGGCGTCCCGTGGGTGGTGCGCGAGCGCCGGGTGCTGCCCCCGCACGCCGAGGCGCGCTTCGCCGCACTCGACGCCCTCCAGCGGCGCAGCACGGCACGGAGGTACGTCAGCTGACCGGCGAGGCATAGGAAGCTTTCCGCACGTCTACGGGCTCCGCACGTGCGGAGAGCTTCCTATGCCCGGCGAGTCGCGCAGTCGATGCAGGTGCGGGCCGTGGGACGGGCCTCCAGGCGCTCGGGGGCGATCGGCCGGCCGCAGGACTCGCACCGGCCGTAGGTGCCGGCCTCCACGGCGGTGACCGCGGCGTCGACGTCGGCCAGGCGGCGGCGCGCCTGCTCGAGCAGCGCCGCCACCTGCTGCCGCTCGAACGCGATCGTGGCGCCCTCCGGGTCGTGCTCGTCGTCGGCGTTGGACGCCTGCGAGGCGGCGACGATCTCGTCGAACTGGCGGGTCAGCGCCTCGATCTGCGCCTGGGCGGCCGCCCGCTCCGCCCCCAGCGGGTCAGCGCTCACGGCGCAGCAGCCGCAGGGAGCCGGTGCCGGGCAGCTCGGTGAAGTCGCCGGTGGCCAGCACCCGCGTGTAGACGCCGAACGGGGCCTGCCCGCCGTCGGCGGGGTCGGGGAAGACGTCGTGGATGGCCAGCGTCCCGCCGACGGCGAGCTTGGCCACCCAGGCGTCCTGGTCGCGGCGGGCGGACTCCTCGGTGTGGCTGCCGTCGAGGAACAGCAGCGCCGGCGGGGTCGACCACAGCGGCGCCAGCACCTCCGACCGCGCGACGACGGCGACGACGACGTCCTCGGCGCCGGCGTCGGCGATGGTGCGGCGGAACCGCGGCAGCGTGTCCACCAGCCCGACGGCGGGGTCGACCAGCGACGGGTCGTGGTACTCCCAGCCGGGCTGGTGCTCCTCGGAGCCGCGGTGGTGGTCGACGGTGACCACCTGCCGCCCGGTCTCCCGCGCGGCGGCGGCGAGGTAGAGCGCGGACTTCCCCATCCAGGAGCCGATCTCGAGCAACGGCCCGGGGACGGCGACGGCGCGGGCGGCCTCGTACAGGGCGCGGCCCTCGTCGGCGGGCATGAAACCGGGGGCCGCCTCCGCGGCGGCCAGGAGATGGCTCATCGGGCGAACCTCGCACGCAGGGCCGACATCCGCCGCTCCGGGGCTGCGCCCGCCGCCGTCCCGGCCGCGGTGGCGAAGAACGCGCCGGCCGCCGTCGTCACCGGGACCGCCAGCACCAGCGCGATGGCGCCCACCATCGTCCGGATGACCTCCTCGGCCAGCGCCGAGCTGGTCAGCACGACCCCGGCCGGCTGGGCGTAGATCTCGAACAGCAGCAGCAGCGGCAGCGCGGCCCCGGCGTAGGCGAACACGATCGTGTACACCGTCGAGGCGATGTGGTCGCGGCCCACCGCCATGCCGCGGCGGTAGAGCGCCCGCCAGCCCATCGCGGGGTCCACCTCGTGCAGCTGCCACAGCGCCGAGGCCTGGGTGATCGT
This sequence comes from Geodermatophilus sp. SYSU D00710, assembly GCF_054050195.1. Classification (NCBI taxonomy): domain Bacteria; kingdom Bacillati; phylum Actinomycetota; class Actinomycetes; order Geodermatophilales; family Geodermatophilaceae; genus Geodermatophilus; species Geodermatophilus sp. SYSU D00710. The sequence goes on along the minus strand of NZ_JBJGYX010000011.1, from coordinate 46,083 downwards.
GACGTCGTTGAGCACGCCGAGCCCCGCGACGACGACGCCGGCGATGACCAGCCCGGAGAAGTCGAGCGTCGGGTCGTACGTGAGCAGCTGGGTGGTCTCCTCGCTGGTCAGGCCGGTCAGCCGCGCCGCGGCGACCGATGCCGCGCCGAGCCCGGTGACCAGGGCCAGGCCGAACAGCGTGCCCACGAGCGCCGTCGTCGTCCGGGCGGAGAAGCCGTGGGCGAGGTAGAGGACGACGAACATGATCGCGGCCGAGCCGACGAGGCTGACCAGCGTCGGCGAGGAGCCCGCCAGCAGGGCGGGCAGCACGAACTGCAGGAGGATGAAGAACGCGAACGCGAGTCCCACCAGCGCGGCCAGCCCGCGCAGCCGGGCGACCGCGACGGTGACGAGCGCGAACGCGATCGCCAGCGCGAGCATCGGCGTGCTCCGCTCGACGTCGTAGAACTGGTAGCTCGTGCCGCCCTCGGCCCCGGGGTCGCGGGTGAGCACGATGGTGTCGCCCTCCCCGATCCCGTTGGCGACGACGTCGGCCTGCAGGTCGACCTGCTGGAACTCCCCGGCGCCGGGCCCCTCGAGCACCTCGACGACGGCGGTCGCGCAGGTGGCCTGGGAGGTGCCGGCCTCGCCGCAGGGGAACGTCTGCAACGACACGACCCGCCCGTCGGGATAGGTGGTGCCCGGGGGGAGGAAGGTCTCGGCGACCTGCTGGGCACGGGTCGGCCCGTCGTCGGGCCAGAGCACGACCAGGCCGACGACGGTGGCCAGCCCGGCGGGGACGAGCAGCAGCAGCATCAGCCACACGGCCCGGCGCCGGCGGGTCAGCGTCTCCGCGCTCGGCGGCGGCGCGTCGGGGTCCGCACCGTGGGAGTGGCCGTGGGAGGAGGAAGAGGGCGGCACCCGGTCAGGCTAGGAGCCGCGTCCCTCCGGGCCCCGCCCGACACCGGGGCTCAGGCGCTGCGCCCGTCGGGCCCGTCGGGCCGTCGGGTCTGGGCGCCGGAGGGCGGCGAGCCGCCGCCGTCGGCCGGCCCCGCCTCGGGGTCGACCACCTCGAACCGCCGCCAGAGGCCGGTCAGCTGCAGCGGCCGGACGACCGCGATCGGCGGCGAGACCAGCGCGACGGTGACCGCCCGCGGCTGCGTCATGCGCTGCAGCTGCACCAGCACCGCCATCCCGGCCGAGTTCATGAACGTCACCCCGGCCAGCTGCAGCTCCAGCCGCGAGAGCGTGGGCACCGACAGCAGCTGGTCGGTGACCGCGCGGACCAGGGGACGGCGGGCGGTCTCGGTCAGCTCGCCGGTGACGGTCACCCGGCTGACGTCACCGTCGAGCTCCACGGCGACGTCGGGGGCCTCGCCGTCGTGCCGGCCCTCTGCCTCGGGGCCGTGGTCGGCCGTGGCGCCCTCGTCCGGCGGTACGGAGTCGTCCATGTACGCGCACTTCCCGCTGCCCGCGGATCCCATGCCCGGGCGGCCGCCAGGAGCGCCTCAGACCAGTCCGTGCGCGTGGACGGCCTCGGCGACCTGCAGGAAGCCGGCGACGTTCGCGCCGAGGACGAGGTCGCCCGGGGAGCCGTACTCCTCGGCGGTGGCGGCGCACCGCTCGTGGATGCCGCGCATGATCTCCTCCAGCCGGGCCTCGGTGTGCTCGAAGGTCCAGCGGTCGCGCGAGGCGTTCTGCTGCATCTCCAGCGCGGAGGTGGCCACGCCCCCGGCGTTGGCGGCCTTGCCCGGCGCGAAGCCGATCCCGGCCTCGCGGAACACCCGCACCGCGTCGGGGGTGGCCGGCATGTTGGCGCCCTCGACGACGTAGCGGCAGCCGCCCCGGGCCAGGACCGCCGCGGCGTCCCCGTCCAGCTCGTTCTGCGTCGCGCTGGGGACGGCGACGTCGCAGGGTACGTCCCAGATGCTGCCGCCGGCCACGAACGACGCCGACGGGACGCGCTCGGCGTAGGCGCCGATCCGGGCCCGCTCGACCTCCTTGACCTGCTTGAGGACCTCGAGGTCGATGCCCTTCTCGTCGACGACGTAGCCGCTGGAGTCCGAACAGGCGACCACCGTGCCGCCGAGCTGGTGCACCTTCTCGATGCCGTGGACGGCGACGTTGCCCGACCCGCTGACGGTGACCCGCCGGCCGTCGAAGGACTCCCCGGCGGCCTCCATCATCGCCTCGGCGAAGAAGGCCGCCCCGTAGCCGGTGGCCTCCGTGCGCACCAGCGCTCCGCCCCAGCCCAGGCCCTTGCCGGTGATGACCCCGGACTCGTAGCGGTTGGTGATCCGCTTGTACTGGCCGAACAGGTAGCCGATCTCGCGGGTGCCCACCCCGATGTCACCGGCGGGCACGTCGGTGTACTCGCCGAGGTGCCGGTACAGCTCGGTCATGAAGGACTGGCAGAAGCGCATGACCTCGGCGTCGGAGCGGCCCTTGGGGTCGAAGTCCGAGCCGCCCTTGCCGCCCCCGATGGGCATGCCGGTGAGCGCGTTCTTGAACACCTGCTCGAAGCCGAGGAACTTGACGATCCCGAGGTTGACCGACGGGTGGAAGCGCAGCCCGCCCTTGTAGGGCCCGAGCGCGGAGTTGAACTCGACGCGGAAGCCGCGGTTGATCTGCACCTCCCCGGCGTCGTCCTGCCAGGGCACCCGGAAGATGACCTGCCGCTCGGGTTCGCAGATCCGCTCGACGGTCTTCATCTCGGTGTACTCGCTGTGCCGGCCGAGCACCACGGCCAGCGACTCGAGGACCTCGCGGACCGCCTGGTGGAACTCCGGCTCCGCGGGGTTGCGGCGCAGCACCTCCTCGTGGATGCGCTCGACCACCGGCGGGAGGCTGTCGGCCACGGCTGTCCTCCACTCCTCGACCGGATCCGTTCCGGATCCGCGACCCCATGATGCCGTCCGGGTACCGGCGTCCCCCTCGGGGGAGGAGGGCGCCCGAGACGTGCGGAGCCGCCGGCCTCGTCGAGGGGGGCCGGGAACAACATCCGCAGATGGACGTTTACACGAGTGCACGACCGAGGTAATCTCAAGTCGCCACTAGAGGTCCTGCCTCGGGCAGCGAACACCACACGGACACACCAGGAGGTGCACCGGCCATGATGCTGACCGCCTACGACCCGTTCGCCGCCACGTCCGCCGCCTTCCGCGCGCTCGACCAGCTCTCCGGTCGCGGCGGCACCGCCCGCGCGCTGTCGGGCATGCCGATGGACGCCTACCGGGTCGGCGACAAGTTCGTCGCCCACTTCGACCTGCCCGGCGTCGACCCCGGCTCGATCGACCTGTCCATCGAGGGCACCACGCTCACCGTCAGCGCCGAGCGCTCGGTGCCGCAGCTGGAGAACGCCGAGTGGGCCGTGGCCGAGCGTCCCTACGGCGCCTACACCCGGCAGCTGGTCCTGGGTCGCAGCCTCGACACCGACCGGCTGGAGGCCAGCTACCACGACGGCGTCCTGACCGTGAGCATCCCGGTGGCCGAGAAGGCGCGGGCCCGGAAGATCACCGTCACCCGTGCCGACGCGCCGACCCCCGTCGAGGGGCGCACCATCGAGCACGACAACGAGCAGCGCGCCGTCGAGAGCTGACCGGCGCACCGATCGGTGACCCGAGCGCGGGGCCGGGCCGCGACGGCCCGGCCCCGCGCCGTTCCCGGGCGGTCCCCGGGCCCCCGTCCGACGAGGAGTCCCCGTGAGAAGCGAGGCCAGGCACACCGCCGGCGACGGCGGCCCGGCCGGGGACGCCGCACCCGACCACGCCACAGCCGACGGCACCACGACCGACGGCACCACGGCCGACGGCACCACGACCGACAGCGCCGCCGCCGACGCCGTCCGGCAGCTCGACGACCCCGACTACCCCGCGCTGACCATGAGCCAGGCCGCGGCGCTGCTCGGCGTGCAGGCGGCCTTCCTGCGCAGCCTCGACGGCTCCGGCGTGCTGCACCCGCACCGCTCGCCCGGCGGCCACCGGCGCTACTCGCGCCACCAGCTGCTGCTCGCCGCCCGGCTGCGGGGCCTGCTCGACGAGGGCCACCCGCTGGCCTCGGCCGAGGTCATCGTCGGCCTGCAGGACGAGCTGGCCGACGCCCAGGCCGACAACGACCGGCTCCGCGACGCCGTCGACCGGCTGCGCTCACCGCGCGCCGCAGCCGGGGAGCCGGACGGCACCTGACACCCGGGCCCAGGGCCCGCCGGTCAGTGCGACCGGTCAGCGCGGCCGCAGGCCGTCGAGGAGCGCGTCGACGGTCTGCACGAGCAGCGCGTCGACGTCGGCGCCGCGGAGCACGCCGCTGACCGAGAGCGCGGCGACCCCGTGCAGGGCGGCCCACAGCGCCGTCGCGAGCGCTCCGGGGTCGCCGGCGCACACCTCCCCGCGGGCCTGCGCATCGGCGATCAGCGCGTCCGGCCCGGACAGCCCCGGGCCGTCGTGCGACTCACCGGCGGCCTTGCCGGCGAACATCAGCTCGAGGAGGGCCGGCTCCCCGGTGGCGAAGTGCACGTAGGCGCGGCCGAGAGCGAGCAGCCGGGGCCGCAGCCCGGCCTCGGCGCCGGGGTCGGCGGCGGCCAGGGCGGCGTCGAGCCGCTGCCAGCCCGAGCGGGCCAGCGCGGTCAGGAAGGCCTGGCGGTCGGGGAAGTGCCGGTTGGGGGCGGCGTGGCTGACGCCGAGGTCGCGGGCCAGCGCCCGCAGGGACAGGTCGGCGACCGTGCCGGTGCGCAGCTGGTGCGCCGCCCGCTCCAGCAGGGCGGCCCGCAGGTCGCCGTGGTGGTAGGGCTGCTCGGGTGCACGCACGTCGGAGGAGCGTAGTCCGAGTAGACGTTGACCACATTGTTGACGCCGACTACATTCACTCGGCATGACGAAGTCCTCGTTCACCGTCCCGTCCCAGGCCGGCCGCACCGCCGTCGTCACCGGCGCCACCAGCGGGCTGGGCCTGGCCACCGCCCGGGCCCTGGCCGCCGCCGGCGCCCGCGTCGTGCTCGCCGTCCGCGACACCGCCCGTGGCGAGGCCGCCGCCGCGGGCCTGCCCGGCGACGTCGAGGTGCGCCGGCTGGACCTCGCCGACCTCGCGTCGGTGCGCGACTTCGCCGCCGCGTGGCGCGGTCCGCTCGACGTCCTCGTCAACAACGCCGGGATCATGATGGTCCCCGAGGCGCGGACCGCCGACGGCTTCGAGCTGCAGTTCGGCACCAACCACCTGGGGCACTTCGCGCTGACCAACCTGCTGCTGCCGCACGTCACCGACCGGGTGGTCACGGTCTCCTCGGGGGCGCACCGCATGGGCTCGATCGACCTCGCCGACCTGAACTGGGAGCGGCGGCGCTACTCCCCCGAACGCGCCTACGGCCAGTCGAAGCTGGCCAACCTGCTGTTCACGCTCGAGCTGCAGCGCCGGCTGACCGCGACCGGCTCGCCGGTGCGCTCCGTGGCGGCGCACCCGGGGTGGTCGGCGACCGCGCTGCAGGGCCGGACGGAGAACCGGGTCAAGCACGCGGCGATGGCGCTGGGCAACCGGCTGGTCGCCCAGTCCGCCGAGCAGGGCGCCCTGCCCACGCTGTTCGTGGCCACCGCCGACCTGCCGGGCGGCAGCTACGCCGGCCCCGACGGCGCCTTCGAGATGCGCGGCGAGCCGACCCTGGTCGGGCGCACCCGCGCGGCCAGCGACCTCGACCTCGCGGCCCGGCTGTGGGCGGCCTCCGCGGAGCTGACCGGCGTCGACTTCCCGGCCACCCTCCCGGCCGGCGTCTGAGCACTTCCGCGGAAGTGCACGGCGCACCCCGTCCGGTGCGGCCCACCAGCCGCGCACGTCGGCGGAAGTGCACGGACTAGAGGGCGGGGAGGAGCAGCAGGGCGGTCGGGACGAGCAGCAGCAGCCCGGCGCCCAGCAGCGCCGCGGCCCGGCCCGCGGGAGGCAGGGGCTCGGGCGGCGCCAGCAGCCGCACCACCCGGGCGGCCACCGCGCTGCCGGCCACCGACAGCGCGCCGCTGGGGACCCCGCCACCCGCTCCCCCGGCCGCCACGACGATCGCCTGCGCCAGCGTCCGCCGCGGGTCCGTCCCGCGCAGCGAGGCCAGGGCGCGGTCGTCGGCGCGCATCTCCACCAGCTCCCGGACGGCGGCGTGCGCCCGCGCCGCCGCCGGGAGCACCGGCAGCGCCGTCTCCCACGCCACGAACGGCAGCAGGTAGAGGTGGTGCCGCTCGGCGAGGTGCGCACGCTCGTGGGCGACGACGGCGGCGAGCTGGTCGTCGTCGAGCTCGGCGACCATGCCCGAGGAGAGCACCAGCAGGGGGCGGGCGCCCGGGATGCAGAAGGCCACCGGCGCGGGGTGCTCGAGCAGCCGGGCGTCGGGCGCGGCGGCCGCGGGCCGGACGACCAGCTCGAGCAGCTCCCGGTGGCGGCGGCGGGTGCGGGTGGTGCGGACCCAGGACAGCGCGAGCACGCCCAGCAGCTCCAGCGCGAGGACGGCGGCCAGCGTCAGGGTGACCCAGTGGTCGCCGCGGACGGGGTCACGGGCGGGGTCGCCGGTGAGCACCGCCGCACCGGCCTCGGGCAGCGAGTGACCCCAGGGCGCCAGGCCGTGCACCAGCAGCGCGCCGATGATCGACAGACCGCCGGCCAGCCCGATCGCCTGCCAGCACACCAGGGCCACGAGCGGGTCGCGGCGGGGCCAGCGGGCGCGTCCCAGCAGCGCCGGGACCGGCCAGGCCAGCGCCGCGGCGAGGACCGCGAGCGCCGCGGCGGTCGCGGGCAGCACGTCAGCGGGTGCCGGCGTCCGGCGCGCTCCCGTCCAGCAGCCGGCGGAGCAGCCGCGCCTCCTCCGGGTCGACGCCGCCGACGAACCGGGCCAGCACCGCCTGCCGGTCACCGGACCGGCCGAGCACCTCGTGCATCAGCTCGGCGGCGTGCTGCTCCCGGGTCGCGGTCGGGCGGAAGCGGCGCGGCCGGGCGTCGTCGTGCTCGACGAAGCCCTTGCCCTCCAGACGGGACAGGACGGTGTGCACGGTGGTCAGCGCCAGCTCGCGGTCGGCCAGCGCGTCGCGCAGCTCCGCCGCGGCGACCGGCCCCTCGGCCGCCCACAGCACGTCCATGACGGTCCGCTCCAGGTCCCCCAGCGACGCCACGACTCCTCCTGTCGATCGGTTCTACCCAGCGTAGAACGCTCGCGCCACCCCCCGCACGGAGGCTGTCGCGCACCTCACGCCAACATCTTCTACGCGCCGTAGAGAAGCAGTTCTACGAGGCGTAGAAAGGAGGTGCCGGGAGTTCCGGCAGGTGAGGAGCAGGTGCCGTGGACGTCCTGGACATCGCCCGCTGGCAGTTCGGCATCACGACCGTCTACCACTTCCTGATGGTCCCCCTGACCATCGGCCTGGGGATCCTGGTCGCGGTGATGCACACCCTCTGGCTGCGCACCGGCAAGCCCGAGTGGCTGCGGATGACCCGCTTCTGGGGCCGCGTCTACCTGGTCAACTTCGTGCTCGGCGTGGCCACCGGCCTGGTGCAGGAGTTCCAGTTCGGCCTGGCGTGGAGCGAGTACTCCCGCTTCGTCGGCGACGTCTTCGGCTCGCTGCTGGCGATGGAGGCGCTGCTGGCCTTCTTCCTCGAGTCGACCTTCCTCGGCCTGTGGATCTTCGGCTGGGGCCGCATCCCGCAGAAGCTGCACCTGGCCGCGCTGTGGGCAGCCGTCGTCGGCTCGATCGTCAGCGCGTACCTCATCATCGCGGCCAACTCGTGGATGCAGCACCCGGTCGGCGTCACCGTCGGCCCGGACGGCCGCCCGCAGCAGGTCGACTTCCTCGCCGTGCTGACCAACAACACGGCCCTGGCCGCCTTCACCCACGCGATCGTCGCGGCGCTCATGGTCGCCGGCGCCCTGCTCGTCGGCATCGGCCTCTACCAGCTGCGGAAGCGGAGGCTGGCGCAGGCCCCCACCACCGACGTCGACCACGCCGTCTGGCGGCGCTCGGTCCGGCTGGGCGGCTGGGTCTCACTGGCCGCCTTCGTGCTGGTCGCCGTCACCGGTGACTGGCAGGGCAAGCTCATGTACCACCAGCAGCCGCTGAAGATGAGCTCGGCCGAGGCGCTGTGCGAGACCGAGGCGCCCGCGCCGTTCTCGGTGTTCGCCTGGGCCAAGCTCGGCTCCAACGAGTGCGACGACGTGCACAGCATCACCGTCCCGGGGCTGCTCTCCTTCCTCGCGCACAGCGACTTCTCCACCGCCGTCCCCGGCATCGAGGACCTGCAGGAGCAGTACGCCGAGGTCTACGGCGCCACCTACCCCGACGACCCGAGCTTCGGCGACCGCGCCGGCCAGCCCATCGACTACACCCCGGTGCTCGCGGCCACCTACTGGAGCTTCCGGCTGATGATCGGCATGGGCGCCGTGTCGGCCGGGGTGGCGGCCTACGCCCTGTGGGCCACCCGCCGCGGGCGCGTGCCGACGTCACGGGTCGGCGTCTACGGCTCGCTGCTGGCCGTCGGGGCGCCGTTCGTGGCCAACTCGGCCGGCTGGGTCTTCACCGAGATGGGCCGCCAGCCCTTCGTCGTCCACCCGAACCCCGACGTCCCGGTCGGCGAGCAGGTGTACTTCTTCACCGCCCAGGCCGTCTCCCCCGGCATCACCGCCGCCGAGGTGTGGACCTCGCTGATCAGCCTGGGCCTGCTCTACGGCGCCCTGGCCGTGGTGGAGCTGTTCCTGCTCGTCCGGCTGGTCCGCCGCGGGGTCACCACCGGCGACACCACCCCGACGCCGCCGGCGGTGGGCAGCTCCCGGCGGGACGGCGACCGGGACGACGACAACACCGACGACGACGTCCTCTCCTTCGCGTACTAGGAGCACCCGACCATGGACCTGCAGACCCTCTGGTTCGCCGCCGTGGCGGTGCTGTGGACCGGCTTCCTGCTGCTCGAGGGCTTCGACTTCGGCGTCGCGGCGCTGCTGCCGGTGCTCGGGCGGCGGACCGCCGACCGGCACCTCATGCTGCGCACCATCGGCCCGGTGTGGGACGGCAACGAGGTCTGGCTGATCACCGCCGCCGGGGCGGTGTTCGCCGCCTTCCCCGGCTGGTACGCCACCTGGCTGCCGGCGCTGTACCTGCCCTTCGTCGTGGTGCTGCTCGGCCTGATCGTGCGGGCGGTGGCCTTCGAGTGGCGGCACGGCTCGCACGACCCGCGCTGGGACGCCGCCTGGACCCGCGTCATCACCGGCGGCTCGCTGGTGGCCGCGGCCGGCGTCGGTGCGGCGCTGGGCGCGACCACGCTGGGCCTGCCGATCGACGCCGACGGCACCCGGGTCGGCGGCGCGTTCGCGGGCCTGGGCTGGTCGTCGCTGCTCGGCGCGGCGGCGGTGCTCGGCTTCTCGCTGGTCCACGGCGCGCTGTTCCTCGCGCTCAAGACCGACGGCCCGGTCCGGCTGCGGGCGCGGGCGTTCGCGCTGCGCTGGTCGCCGGTGGCCGCGCTGCCGCTGCTGGCCTGGGCCGGCCTGGTGCAGCTGCGCTCGGGCACGGCGGTCACCGCGGTGCTGTGGCTGGTGGCGGCGCTCGCCGTCGTCGTCGCCTGGACCCGGGTGCGGCTCGACCGCGAGGGCCAGGCCTTCGCCGGCTGGGCCACCGTGCTGCTGGCCTCGGCGGCCACGCTGTTCGGCGCGGCCTACCCGGTGGTGCTGCCCTCGACGGTCGACCCGGCGTTCGACGTGACCATCGCGGCGGCCTCGGTCAGCGACTACACGCTCACCGTGATGACCTGGGTGGCCGCGGTCGGGCTGCCGGTGGTGCTGGCCTACCAGGCCTGGACCTACTGGGTGTTCCGGAAGCGGCTCACCGCCGAGCCGGAGCACGAGGCGGTGGCCGCGTGACCTCGCGGGGGCCGCTCGCGCCGCTGGCCGGCGTGCCGGGGCTGCCCGGCGCGCTGGCCCGGGCGGCGGCCGCCGCGCTGGTGTCGACGGCGGGGCTGGTGCTGCTCGCCGCCGGCCTGGCGCACGCCGTCGCCCGCGCCGCGGGGTACGCCGACGGCGCGGTGACCGGCCCGCTGGCGCTGGCTGCGGCCGGCGCGGTGGTGCGCGCGCTCGCCGGGACCCTCGGCGAGCGGGCCGCCGCCCGCGACGCCCGCCGCGCCGAGGACGCGCTGCGCCGCGCCCTGCTCGACCGGCTGGCCTCCTCCCCGGCCGCGGTCGTCGCCGCCGGCGGTCCGGCACCCGCCGCGGTGCTGGCCACCACGCGGCTGGCCGACCTCGCGCCCGGCCTGGCCGGCTACCTGCCCGCTCTCGCGCAGGCGGCGCTCGTGCCGCCGGTGCTGCTGGTCGTGCTCGCCGCCACCGACCTGCTGTCCGCGGGTCTGGTCGCGGTCACCCTGCCGCTGGTGCCGCTGTTCCTCGCGCTGGTCGGGCTGGCCACCCGCGACGGCACCACCGGCGCCGCGCGGGCGCTGGACCGGCTGGCCGCGCACGTCGCCGAGCTGGTCCGCGGGCTGCCGGTGCTGGTGGGCCTCGGGCGGGCCGCCGAGCAGGTGGCCGCGCTCGCCGAGCTGGGCGAGGCCTCGCGCCGGCGGACGCTGGCCACGCTGCGGCTGGCCTTCCTCTCCGCACTGGTCCTCGAGCTGATCGCCACGCTGTCGGTCGCGCTGGTCGCGGTCACCGTGGGCCTGCGGCTGGTGCACGGCGACCTCGACCTCGCCGTCGGCCTGACCGCGCTGCTGCTCGCCCCGGAGGCCTTCGCGCCGCTGCGCGCCCTGGGCACCGCCCACCACGCCGGCGAGGCCGCCACGCTGGCCGCCGCCGAGGCCCGCGCGGTGCTCGCGGCGCCGGTCCCGCCGGCCGCCCCCGAGCCGGACGACGCCGACCCCCGCGACGCCGACCCCCGCGGCGCCGAGGTCGCCGTCGCCGGGCTGACCGTGCGCCACCCCGGCCGGGCGGTGCCCGCGCTGCCGCCCACCGACCTCGTGCTGCGCCCCGGCGAGCTGGTCGTGCTGCGCGGCCCCAGCGGCTCGGGCAAGTCGACGCTGCTCGCCGCACTCACCGGCGCCCTCGACCCGGCCGCCGACGTCGCCGGCACCGTCACCGGGGTGCCGGCCGGCGGTGTCGCGCTGGTCGCCCAGCACCCGCGGACGACCGCGCCGACGGTCGCCGACGAGCTGCGCCGGCACGCCGCGCCGTCGCCCGGCCCGGACGCCGTGGTCGCCGAGGCGTTCGTCGTCGAGGCGCTGGAGCGGGTGGGCGCGGGCGACCTCGCCGGCCGCGACTGCGCCACCCTCTCCCCCGGCGAGCTGCAGCGCGTGGCGCTGGCCCGGGCGCTGGTGCGGGTCCGCCGCGGCGCCCGGCTGCTGCTGGCCGACGAGCCCACCGCGCACCTCGACGAGGCCTCGGCCGCCCGCGTCGCCGCCGTCCTGGCCGGCCTGCGCGGCACGGTCACCGTCCTGCTGGTCACGCACGACCCGGCGCTGGCCGCGCTGGCCGACCGCACGGTGACGCTGTCCGGTGCCGCCGCCCCCGCTGTGGCATCTCCTCCTGCCTCCGCGAGATCGGCGGTCTCGTGGCGATCGGCGCCCGATGACCACGAGAGCGCCGATCTCGCGGGGGGAGGGAGCAGCGGCGCGACGACGGCGCTCGGCTGGCCGCGCCGGGCGCTGCTGCGGGCGGTCGCGGCGGGCACGGCCTCGGCCAGCGCCGGCGTCGCGCTGACCGCCGTCTCCGGCTGGCTGATCGTCCGCGCGGCGGAGATGCCCCCGATCCTCACGCTGCTGGTCGCCATCGTCGGCGTCCGCGCCTTCGGCCTCGGCCGGGCGGTGCTGCGCTGGGTCGAGCGGCTCACCGCGCACGACGCCGCCCTGCGCATGGCCGCCGACCTGCGGGTGCGGGTGTGGCGCGCGCTGGCCGCGCAGGGCGTGGCCGCCGACCGGACGCCGGGCAGCGCGCTGGCCCGGGTGGTCGGCGACGTCGGGCTGGTGCAGGACCTCTCGGTGCGCGTGGTCCCGCCGGCGCTGGTCGCCGCCACCGTCCCGGCGCTCACCCTCGCCGGGCTGGCGCTGGTCTCCCCGGCCGCCGCGGGCGCCGCCGCGCTGGTGCTGGCCGCCACCGCCGCGCTCGTGGTGCTGGCGCACCGCCGCGTCGACGCCGGTGCCGCCCGCGCGGAGGGCACGCTGCGGGTCGCCGCGCTGCGCGAGGTCACCACGGCGCTGGAGGGCGCGGCCGACCTGCGCGCGCACGGTCTCGCCGCCGCGACCGCCGCCGACCTCGCCGCCGTCGCCGCCCGCCGCTCGGCCGCCGCGGCCACCGGCGCCCGGGCCGGCGCACTCGGCAGCGGGCTGGTCGTGCTCGGCACCGGCCTGGCCGCGGTGCTCGCCACCGCCGTCGGCGCGGGCGCCGGGCTGCCCGGCCCGGCGGTGGCGGTGCTGGGCCTCGCGCCGCTGGCGCTGGCCGAGCCGCTCACCGGCCTGGTCACCTCGCTGCAGCGGCGCGGCGCGCTGGCCGACGCCCGCGCCCGCCTCGACGCCGTCCTCACCGCCCCGGTGCCCGCCGACCCCGCCGCCCCGCGGCCGGCCCCGGCCCCGGTGCGCGACCTCGCCGTCACCGGCCTGACCGCCGGCTGGCCCGGGGGGCCCGACGTGCTGCGCGGGCTGACCGCGCGGGCCGGCGCCGACGGCGGCTGGCTGGTGGTCCGCGGCCCCTCGGGCGCCGGCAAGTCGACCCTCCTCGCGGTGCTCCTCGCGGCGCTGCGCCCGCGCGGCGGCAGCTACACGCTGGGCGGCGCCGACACCGCGACGCTCACCGGCGACGCGGTCCGGGCGCGGACGGCGTGGCTGCCGCAGGAGGCGCACGTGTTCGCCTCGACCATCCGGGCGAACCTCGCGCTGGCCGCCCCGCGCGGGGAGCTGGCCGGCGCCGACGGCGCGGCGCGGATGACCGCCGCGCTCACCGCGGCCGGCCTCGGGCCGCTGCTGGCCGGGCTGCCCGAGGGCCTCGACACCCCGGTCGGCGCCGGCGGCACGGCGCTGTCGGGCGGCGAGCGGCGCCGGCTGGCCGCGGCCCGCGCCCTCCTGGCCGACCGCGACGTCGTCCTGCTCGACGAGCCGACCGCCCACCTCGACCCGCCGACCGCCGCCACGCTGGTGGCCGACCTCCGGCAGGCGCTGGTCGGGCGGGTGGTGGTCTGCGTGACCCACGACGACGCCGTCGAGCGGCCCGGTGACACGGTCCTCGACCTCGGCGCGCGGGAGGCCGTGCCCGCCTGAGGGACGGGCGGGACCGGTCAGGCCGCCATCGCGCGCGGGCGGAGCGGGCCGCCCGGCGGGACCCGGCGCACCTCGAAGCCGGGGCTGCGGGGCAGCAGCGGGTCGGCGACCACGGGCAGCCCGGCGGGTTCCCCGAGCAGGCCGGCGGCGAGCCCGGCCGGGCGCAGCTGGCCGTGCAGGCGGTCGAGCAGCTCGGGCCGCACGCGGATCTCGCGCGGCGGCGCGGCGCCGGGCTCCCAGGCGACGGCGAGCAGGTCGCCGACCAGGCGGGAGCGCGGCGCGGCCACCGGCGTCACCGGGGCGATCGGGGTGACCGGGGCCACCGGCGTCACCGGGGCGGCGGTGTGGACGGCGAGGGTGGCGGTGGCCATGGCGAGCCTCCTGGGCGGTTCCCCGTGCTCGGTCCAGCTGTCTCCTGTGAGGTCCTGCCTACCCCTGAGGTGTGACAGTTCCGGGCTGATACCGGGGGTCAGCGCGGGACCTCGACCGGGACCTCGACCGGGATCTCCGGGCCGAGCGTGGCGCCCTGCAGCAGCCGCAGGTCGTCGCCGGACCAGAAGCTGCCCGGGTCGTACCAGTTGCGCGGCCGGTCGGCCGGCAGCAGGCCCATCGCGGTGTAGGTGGCGGCCACCAGCTCGGCGCAGAACACCGTCTCGGCGGCGGTGCCCCGGCGCAGCCGCCCGTTGAGCCAGCCGCCGACCAGCCCGCGGGTGGTCGGGAACGGCCGGCCGTCGAACCGCGCGACGGTCCGCAGGACGGCGTCCTCCATCTCCCGGGTCACCCCGCCGTCGTCGGCCGGGCCGACCAGCTGCCGCAGCCAGGCGCGCTGGCCGTAGCGCTGCCGCCAGGTGCGGACGGCGTCGCGCAGGTCGTGCAGCTGCACGCCGCGCTGGTGCTGCCCGGTCCAGGCGTCGGGCAGCGAGCGGCCGAGCTCGGCGTGCCACAGCAGCGGCGGGAGGTCGTCGAGGACGACGGCCATGCCCACGTGGTTGACCGGCGCGTTGGTCAGCGCCCGGATCGCCCGGTCGGCCACCGAGGCGCCGCGGAACACCCAGACGTCGCCGGTCCGGGTGAGCTCGACCGCCTCGTCGAGGGAGAGCGCGCGGGGCCGGGACACGCGGCTACGTTAGGCGACCGTGCGGGCACCCAGGCGGACGTGGAAGCTGCTCGGCCTCGCCGGGCTGGCCGGGGTCGCGGCCACCGGCGCGGTGCTGGCCCGCGACGAGCGGCAGCGCCGGGCGCACACCCCCGAGGACGTCCGTGCCCGGCTGCACGAGCGGCACGCCGCCGCCGCGGCCGCCGCGGGGGACGGCGGGCCCGGCGACGAGCCGCCCGGCCCGGTCGAGGTGCCGCCGCGCCGCCGGTTCCCCCGGATCCGGTTCCGGTCCCGCCGCGTTTGACCCGTCGGGGGCCCGGTCATGCCCAGCGAGTGGCCGGGGACGGGGCGAGCGACGGAGGCGGGGCGTACCGGGCCTTCCGCGACGTCGGGGGCCGGCACCCCGCGGTCGAGAGCGTCGGCGAGCGGCTGCTCGGCGCGTTGCTCGACCGCGCCCACCTGATCCCGCCGCGGCTGGTCGGCCCGCTGGTCGCGCAGGAGCTGCACCGCGCCGGCGCCGAGGAGGTCGCGATCCTGCTGCAGGACGTCGACCAGGTCGACCTGCACCCCCTGACCGGGCCCGGCCTGTCGGGCAAGCCGGTGCCCATCGCCGACGGCCCGGCCGGCGCCGCGTTCGCCGGCGACCGGATGGTCGACGAGCCGCTCGCGGACGGCCGGGTCCGGCTGCACCTGCCGATGCTCGACGGCTCCGACCGGGTGGGCGTCCTGTCCGTGGTGCTCCGGGCGCCGACCGAGGCCGACCGGCGGCTGGCGCAGCGCGCCGCCGGACTGGTCGCGGACCTGCTGGTCACCAAGGACGCCTACACCGACACCTTCGCCCGCGTCCGCACCCGGCAGCCGATGACGCTGGCCGCGCAGCTGCAGTGGCAGAGCCTCCCGCCGCTGTCGATGACCACCCCCGACGTCGACCTGTCGGGCATCCTCGAGCCGGCCTACGAGGTCGGCGGCGACAGCTTCGACTACGCGCTCGACGAGCACGTGCTGCACCTCGCCGTCTTCGACGCCATGGGCCACGGCCTCACCGCGGCGGCGATGGCCTCCGTCGTCCTCGCCGGCTACCGGCACGGCCGCCGCCGCGACCTGTCCCTGACCGAGACCTATGCCGAGATGGACCGGGTCGTCGGCCAGCTCTTCCCCGGCCGGTTCGCCACCGGGCAGATCGGCCGGCTGGACACCGAGACCGGCGAGCTGAGCTGGGTCAACGCCGGGCACCACCCGGCGCTGTGGGTGCGCGGCGGCCGGGTCGTCGGCGAGCTCACCGGCCGGGCCAGCCGGCCGATCGGCTTCGGCAGCGCGGACCCCGAGGTGCACACCGTCGGGCTCGAACCCGGCGACCGGGTGCTGTTCTTCACCGACGGCGTCGTCGAGGAGCGCCTCGACGGCGGTGAGCAGTTCGGGGAGGCCCGGCTGCGGGAGCTGATCGAGGCGACCACGTCCGAGGGCCTGGCCGCCCCCGAGACCGTGCGCCGCCTCTCCCATGCGCTGATGGCCGCCCGGGCCGGCCGCACCAGTGACGACGCCAGCCTGCTGCTCGTGGAGTGGAAGGCACCGCCGCGCGACGACGAACTGGCGCCCGACATCCCCGAGGCCCGCCCCACGGGGGCCGACAGCCGCCGCTGACGACTCCCCGGACGCCCCGGCAGACGCAGCGCCACCGCCACACCGGGCCGCGCACCGGCCCCTCCTCCCGCGGTCCCGCCGGGCCGACACTGCTCGCGCCGTCACGGGGGACCGTCCTCGGGAGGGAGCGCACCGTGTCCGACCACCCCAACCTGATCCGCATGCGCGAGGGCTACGAGGCCTTCGGCAAGGGTGACCTCGACCGCCTCCGGGAGCTGTGGCGCCCGGACATCCGCTGGCACGAGCCGGGGGACAACGCACTGTCCGGCCACTACGCCGGCGTCGACCAGGTCTTCGCCCTCTTCGGCCGGCTGTTCGAGATCACCGAGGGCAGCTTCCGGGTCGAGGTTCGGGCGACCTTCGCCGACGACACCGACGGCGTCGCGGTCGTGCGGCTCACCGCCCACCACGGGGACCGGGACATCGACGTGGTCGCCGCCCACCTGTTCCGCTACGACGAGGACGGTCGCGTCGCCGAGTTCCAGGAGGCGCACACCGACCAGGCCGCGGTGAACGCGTTCTACGCCTGATCCTCAGCCGGCGGGGAGCGCCGGCCCCTCGTCCTTGAGCGCCACGCCCGACGCCCCCAGTTCCCGCGCGGCCGACAGCAGCGCGGCGACGGTGTCGGCGGCCTGCGCGTAGGACAGCCCGTGGGGTGGGCGGACGTTCGAGACGCAGTTGCGCTCGGCGTCCACCCGCCCCGGCCGCGGGTCCCAGGTGAGGTAGACGCCGAGCGAGTCCGCCGACGACAGCCCCGGCCGCTCGCCGATCAGCACCACGACCGCGCGGGCGCCGAGGGCCTCCCCCACCGCGTCGCCGAGGGCCACCCGCGCCTGGGTGGCCACGACCGGCGGCGCGAGCGTCCAGCCGGGCAGCCGGTCGCGCAGCGCGGCGACCAGGCCGGGCCCGTGCGCCTGCACCGCGCGGGGCGAGAGCCCGTCGGCCAGCACGACCGCCAGGTCGGCGTCGGCCCGCGGCAGCGCCGTCCCCTCGGCGAGCCGCCGGCCCAGGTCGGGACGCTGCAGGTAGGTGGCCCGGTCGGGCGCGGCCGAGGCGACGACGAGCACCTCGCCGCCGAGGTCGGTCCGCAGCGCGTCGACGTCGAGCGGCGAGTGGACGGCGTCGCGGGCGGCGGCGTGCGCGGCGCGGAACTCCAGCTCGCGGGCGGTGGGCAGCGCGTCACCGGCGCGGCCGAGCGCCACCCGCGCGCGGGTCGCCGACCGCAGCACCGACCACGGGTCGTCCCCGACCACGGTGCCATTGTCGCGATCAAGGCTCTCCTGGGTGCCTTTGTCGCGGTAAAGGCTGTTCTCGGTCACGGGGTCGCCGCCGCGAGCAGGGCGCGGGCGGCGGGCGCGTCGGGGGCCAGCTCGCGCACCCTGCCGCCGTCGTCGAGCAGGTCCATGCGGGCCAGCCACGCCTCGAACTCCGGCGCCGGCCGCAACCCCAGCACCTGGCGCGCGGTGAGCACGTCGGAGAACGACAGCGACTGGTAGTGCAGCATCACGTCGTCGGCGCCCGGGACGGCGATGACGAACGAGCAGCCGGCCGCCCCGAGCAGCAGCGTCAGCGTGTCGGTGTCGTCGCCGTCGACCTCGGCGTGGTTGGTGTAGCAGACGTCCACGCCCATCGGCAGGCCGAGCAGCTTGCCGCAGAAGTGGTCCTCCAGGCCGGCGCGCAGCACCTGCTTGCCGTCGTAGAGGTACTCGGGGCCGATGAACCCGACGACGGTGTTGACCAGCAGCGGCTCGAAGTGCCGGGCGACGCCGTAGGCGCGGGCCTCCAGCGTCTGCTGGTCCACCGGCCGCCCGCCGATCCCGAGGTGGGCGCCCGCCGACAGCGCCGACCCCTGCCCGGTCTCGAAGTAGGTGACGTTGTCGCCCACCGTGCCGCGGCCCAGCGCGAGCGCCCCGGCGCGGGCCTCGGCGAGCAGGTCGAGGGTGACCCCGAAGCCGCGGTTGGCCTCCTGGGTGCCGGCCACCGACTGGAACACCAGGTCCACCGGCGCGCCCTGCTCCAGCGCCCGCAGCGTGGTGGTCACGTGGGCCAGCACGCACGACTGGGTGGGGATGTCGTAGCGGCTGATGACCGCGTCGACCAGCTCGAGCAGCGCCACGGTGCGGGCCGGTGAGTCGGTGGCCGGGTTGATGCCGATGACGGCGTCGCCGGAGCCGTGCAGCAGCCCGTCGAGGATCGAGGCGGTGACCCCCACCGGGTCGTCGGTCGGGTGGTTGGGCTGCAGCCGCGACGCCAGCCGACCGGGCAGGCCGATCGTGCTGCGCAGCCCGGTGACCACCCGCGTCCGCCGGGCGACGGCGACCAGGTCGGCGGTGCGCATCAGCTTCGACGTCGCCGCGACCATCTCCGGCGTCAGGCCGGGCGCGAGCGCGCTGATCGCCGCCTCGTCGCCGGCCGCCGTCCAGGCCAGCAGCCGGTCACGGAACTCCCCCACCGTCAGCGACGCGGCCGGGGCGAAGGCGGCGGCGTCGTGGGTGTCGAGCACCAGCCGGGTGACGTCGTCCTCGTCGTAGCCGACCACCTGCTCGTCGAGGAAGGTGGCCAGCGGCAGGTCGGCCAGCACCGTCTGCGCGGCCACCCGCTCCTCCGCCGACTCCGCGGCGCACCCGGCGAGCACGTCCCCGGAGCGCGGCGGCGTCGCCTTCGCCATCAGCTCCACCAGCGACGGGAACTCGAAGGTGTGCCCGCCGAGGGTGGCCCGTCGTCTCACTCCAGCTCCTCCTCCGCGGCGGCGAGCAGCTCGAACTCCTCCTCCGGCGCGGAGGCCACCAGGTGGTGCCGGCTGTAGAGGGCGAACCAGGCGAGGAAGACGACGTAGGCCGCGAGCGTCCACAGTGCGGCGGTCACGTCGACGAGGAAGGTGGCCACCACCGCGGCGGCCGCCAGCACCAGCGCGACGCCGGTGGTCGCCGTGCCGCCAGGGGTCCGGTACGGCCGCGGGAGGCCGGGCTCCCGACGGCGCAGCACGATGTGGCTGAGCATCATCAGCACGTAGGAGACCGTCGCCCCGAAGACGGCCATGTTGAGCAGCATCGCGCCCTGGCCGGTGAGCGAGAGCACGAAGCCGATGGCGCCGGGGACGAGCAGCGCCAGCACCGGCGCCTTCCGGGAGTTGGTCACCGACAGCGCGCGCGGCAGGTACCCGGCGCGGGAGAGCGCGAAGGTCTGCCGCGAGTACGCGTAGATGATCGAGAAGAAGCTGGCCACCAGCCCGAACAGGCCGGCGTAGTTGACCACCCGGGTGAGCCCCTCGGAGGCGCCGGCGCCCGCGAGCGCGTCGACCGGCGGGTTGCCCGAGCCGGCGATCGCCTCGGACCCCGCCGCGCCGGGGGTGAACACCAGCATGAGGACGGCGAGCACGACCAGCACGCCCATGGCCGCGACGATCCCGCGCGGCATCGACCGGGCCGGGTCGCGGGCCTCCTCGGCGGCCAGCGGCACGCTCTCGACGGCGAGGAAGAACCAGATCGCGAACGGGAACGCCGCCCAGATGCCCATCAGCCCGTACGGCAGGAAGGACGAGGCGCCGGCCGCGTCGGTGGGCGCGATGTCGAGCAGGTTGCCCGCGTCGAACTGCGGGATGGCGCCGACCAGGAAGACCACCAGCCCGGCGAGCGCGACGACGGTGACGGCGAACATCGCCTTGAGCGCCTCGCCGACACCCATCAGGTGGATGCCGATGAACAGCGCGTAGACCACGAGGTAGACCCACCAGCCGTCGGTGATCCCGAACAGCCCGAGGGACTCGACGTAGGCGCCGATGAACGTGGCGATCGCCGCGGGCGCGATGGCGTACTCGATGAGCACCGCGACGCCGGTGGCGTAGCCGCCCCAGGGGCCCAGGGCGCGCCGGGCGAAGGTGTACCCGCCACCGGCGGTCGGCAGCGCCGAGCCCAGCTCGGCCAGCCCGAACACCATGGCGGTGTACATGACCGCCATGAGCACGGTGGCGATCAGCAGGCCGCCGAAGCCGCCCTCCCCCAGGCCGAAGTTCCAGCCGGCGTAGTCACCGGAGATGACCGCCGAGACGCCGAGGCCGGCCAGCAGCAACCAGCCCGCCGTCCCGGTGCGCAGCCGGCGCCGCTCGAGGTAGCCGGCGTCGACGCGCTCGGCCTCGACTCCTCCGTGGGCCGGCCGGGCCGGGGTGGGACGGGCGGTGGGATCGGCGGTCATGGGCGCTCCCGACGTCGGCCCGCCGTCGGCGGGGAGCGCCAGCCTGGTCCCGCGCCGGGTGCCGGGTCAACGGGGTGCGACGGAACGGAACGTGCCGTTCACGCAGCCGGCCTCACGGGATCCCGTGCCACCGCCCGCTGGTCGCGTTGCCCTCCGGCCTGGACTCGAAGACGTTGCCCGCCGTCGGCGGGGTCCGGTCGTCGTCGGCGAGGGCGAAGACCCGCAGCAGCGGGCCGACGAGCGCGTCGTAGAGCGCGGGGAACAGCCGGAAGCCGAGGATGACGACCGGGTTGGCGAAGCCGGACTGGACCAGCCGCCGCGGCCGGTCCAGCCGGGCAACGACCGAGCGGGCCACCCGCTCCGGGGAGTAGATCGGGATCGGCGGGCGGCCCTTGAGCCCGATGTAGCTGCCGGCCTGCGAGTAGATCGGCGTGTTGACCCCACCCGGTGCCACGGCGGAGACCGAGATGCCCGGGACGTCCCGGGTCTCCTGCTGCAGCGTCCGGACCATGGCCAGCTGACCCCACTTGGCGGTGGTGTAGCTGCCCATGAACGGGGTGGTCACCGACGCCAGCAGCGAGCTCACGACCACCAGGTGGCCGGCGCCCTGACGGCGGAACACCGGCAGCACCACCCGGGCGAGGTTGCCGGTGCCGTGCAGCGTGGTGTCGACGACCCGCTCGAACACCTCCTTGGGCAGCTCCTCGAGCCGCCCGTAGGCCACCACCGCGGCGGAGTGCACGACCACGTCGAGGCTGCCGAAGCGGGCGACCGTGCCGTCGACGGCGGTGCGCAGCGCGTCCTCGTCGAGCACGTCTGCCGGGCAGACGACGACGTCGGTCGCGCCCTCCGCCTTCACCTCGGTCGCGGTCTCCTCCAGCGCCTCCCGGCCGCGGGCCAGCAGGACCAGGTGCGCCCCGCGCTGGGCGAACAGGCGGGCGGTGGCGCGGCCGATGCCGCTCGAGGCCCCGGTGATCAGCACGGTCTGCGGCATGCGGCGACGTCTCCTCGGCTCGAGCTGCCGGGGAGGTGGACGGGCCCGGCGCGGACGGACCGGGAGCGCCTACCCCGATCCGTTGCCCGCCATGCGATCGAGCACGTCGAGCAGCCGGCCGGGGCCGGTGACCGCCGTCCCCTCCGGCAGCCGGGCGCGCAGGCCGCGGTCGGCGGTCACCGCGAGCACCGCCCGGCCCTCGTCGGCCAGGCCGGCGGCGGTGCGCGCCAGCGCGTCGTCGCCGCTGCCGGCCGCGCGGACCAGCCGGACGCCGTCGGGCGCCGGGACGTCGCGGGCGGCGCCCTCGACGACGACCACCACCTCCTCGACCAGCGCCCCGTCGACCCGCCGGCCGGGCACCCCGGCGAGCCGCCGCAGCAGCCGGGCGGTGGCACCGGCCCGGTCCCGCCACCAGCCGTCGGGGCGCGCGCCGACGACGTTGGCCGCGTCGACGAGCAGGACCGTCACGGCGCGGCCTCCTGTCGGGTGAACGCGGCGGGGCTCCGGTTCGCGGTGATCACCGCCGGGTACCCGCAGGTCAGCGAGGCGGTCCCGACGGGCCGCCAACGACACGAGGAGGACCGGGTGGCGACCAACGACCGTACCCAGTACGACCACGACGCGACGATGACCGGCGAGGGGGCGCACGCCACCCGCGGCCCGGCCCGCGACGCCGTCGCCGCGCAGCGCGACCGCTTCGGCGGGATCAAGTGGGGGGCGGCCTTCTTCGGCTGGCTGTCGGCCAACGGGCTGGCCGTGATCCTGATCGCCCTGGTGTCGGCGGCCGGGGTGGGGCTGGGCCTCGCGCAGGGCGTCGACAGCGTCGGCGAGGCCACCGACCAGGCCGCCGGCATCGGCCTCGGCGGCGCGATCGCCGCCCTGGTGGTGCTCTTCCTCGCCTACCTCGCCGGTGGCTACGTCGCCGGGCGGATGGCGCGCTTCAGCGGGGTGCGCCAGGGGCTGGCGGTGTGGCTGATCGGCCTGCTGGTCGTCGTGCTGCTCGCCGTCCTCGGGATCGCCTTCGGCGCCGAGTACAACGTGCTGCAGCAGCTGAACCTGCCGCGCATCCCGGTCGACGAGGGCACCGCGACCACCGCCGGCATCGTCACCCTGGCCGCGATCTTGGTCGCGACGCTGGTCGGGGCGCTGCTCGGCGGCAAGCTCGGCACCCGCTACCACCGCCGGGTGGACCGCGCCGGTTACGGCGTCTAGGAGGACCACCCTTCCCCCACGCCTCGCACGCTCGGCGTGGGCCCCTGGAGGGTGGCCGTTCCACCACGTCACCTGTCGAGCCGGTGCGGTCTCCGGGCATCGGAGACCGCACCGGCTCGACACCGGGCGGGCCTACGCTCCGCCGCATGTGCCGGAACATCCGTCCGCTGTCGAACTTCGAGCCGCCGGCCACCGACGACGAGGTCCACGCCGCGGCGCTGCAGTACGTGCGCAAGATCAGCGGTGCGACGAAGCCCTCGCGGGCCAACGCCGAGGCCTTCGACCGCGCCGTCGCCGAGGTGGCCGCCGCCTCGGCCCGGCTGCTCGACTCCCTGGTCACGACGGCGCCGCCGAAGGACCGCGCCGTCGAGGCGGAGAAGGCCCGCGCCCGCGCCGCGCTCCGCTACGGCACCTGACGCCGGGCACCTGACGCCCCAGCGGGTCGTGCACGATCGACCGCCGCCCGCGGGCATGGCGCGGGTCGGAACGGGTAGGTCGGGAACTCCGCTTCCCCGACGACAGGAGTCAAGTCATGGCCCGCAACACCCTGTCCCGCGCGCTGCACGACCTCGGCCTGTCCGCCTGGTTCGGCGGAACGCTGGCCAACGCCGTCGCCCTCAACGCCGCCGCCGGCGAGGCCGGCAAGGACACCGGCCGGGTCGCCAACGAGGGCTGGAACCGCTGGACGCCGGTGAACGCCGTCGCGATCGGCGCCCACCTCGTCGGCAGCGTCGGCCAGCTGCTCGGCAACCGCGGCCGCGTCGCCAAGCAGGAGGGCGTGGCGACGATGTCGGCGGCCAAGACGCTGCTCACCGCCGCGGCCCTGGGCGCCACCGCCTACAGCCGCTCGCTGGGCATGGTCGTCAACAGCCAGAGCAACCCCTCGGCGAAGTCGGGCACCAAGCCGACCAAGCGCACCAAGGCCGAGATCGCCGCGGCCCAGGAGCAGCTGCAGACGCTGCAGTGGGTCATCCCGGCGCTGACCGGCGCCCTGGTGTGGGTGAGCTCCTACGCCGGTGAGCAGCAGCGGCCCAGCGAGGTCCTGCGCGGCGTCTCCCGCTGACCGCACCCGAGAGCGCACCCACCCGACGACCCAGCGAGGAACCGTGGACCGCACCGACACGCGCAGCGTGACCTTCACCGGCAACCGGGTCGCGGAGGACCGGCGGCACGGCGGCGGACCGGCGGGGGCCACCCGCTGCCCCGACTGCACCGACGGGCTGGGCCAGCCGCGCCCGGTCGAGACGGGGTCGTGGCGCGACCGGGTCCGGCGCAACCCAGCGCTGGCGCTGCCCTACCGGATCGCCGTCTTCGTCGCCGGCCTCCTGTTCGTGCTGCTCGGCCTGGCGCTCACGGTGCTGCCCGGGCCGCTCACCATCCCGCCGGTCCTCGTCGGGCTGTGGGTGTGGTCCACGGAGTTCGAGTGGGCGCGGCGCATCTTCGTCACCTTCCGACGCAAGGCGGTCGCCGCGTGGCGGCACGCGAAGCAGCACCCGGTGAGCTCCCTCGCGGTGACCGTCGGCGGCCTCGCCGCCGCCGCGCTGGTGTTCTGGGCGGTGGGCCACTTCCAGCTCGTCGACCGGGCGAGCAGCGCACTGGGCCTGGGCTGACCCGCACTCCCGGCCGCCGTCCGCACCCCGCGGACGGCGGCCGGCGCGCGTCCGGGCCCGTGCGGCCCTGAGACTGGGACCCGTGGCCGGACCGCGCGCCCTCCCCGCCCGGCTGTCCTGGCTGGTGCGGCGCGGGCGGACCCCCGGCCTGCGCACCGCGAAGACCGTCCTGGCCGCGGTGCTGGCGTTCCAGATCGCCTCCTGGCTGGACACCACCAGTTCGCCGATCCTGGCGCCGCTGACCGCACTGCTGGTCGTGCAGCTGACCCTCTACGAGACGGTGGCGACGGGCTGGGAGCGGATCGCGAGCGTCACCGCCGGCGTCCTGATCGCGGTGCTGTTCGCCGCTGTGGTCGGGCTGACCTGGTGGAGCCTGGGGCTGGTCGTCGCGCTCTCGCTGCTCGTCGGCCGGCTCCTGCGGCTCGGCCCCCACCTGGCCGAGGTGCCGATCAGCGCGATGCTCGTGCTGGCGGTGGGCGGGGCGGAGGACGCGGCGCTGGGCCGCATCTGGGAGACGCTCATCGGCGCGGCGGTCGGTGTGCTGGTGAACCTGCTCGTCGCCCCGCCGCTCTACGTCCAGCCGGCCGGCGACGCGATCGCCGAGCTGGCCGAGCGCATGGCCGCCTACTGCGAGGACCTGGCGGCCGCGCTGCGCGGCCCGTGGTCGCGCCGGCTCACCGCCGAGTTCCTGGACCGCGCCCGCGGGCTCGGGACGGAGGTCGCCCGGGCCGACCGCCGGCTCGACCGCACCGAGGAGAGCGCCCGCCTCAACCCGCGGGGACGGACGGCCCGCGAGGCCCAGCCACGGCTGCGCAACACCCTCACCGCCCTCGAGCGCATCCACGTCACCCTGCGCAACCTCGCCCGCGTGCTGCTGGACCGCACCTACTTCCTGCCCGAGGACGAGGCCGACCGGGCCTGGTCGCCGGCCGCACGGGAGGCGCTGGCCGACGTGCTGGTCACCGTCGCGACGACCCTGCGCGAGGCCGGCGCCGTGGCCGCGGGCACCGCACCGGCCTCCGGCATGGACGCCGCCCGGCTCGCCGCGCAGCTCGAGCTGCGGAGCCGGCTGGCCGAGGCCCTCCTGGTCGACCCCCGGGCGGACCCGGCCGCCTGGTCGCAGCACGGCACCCTGCTCGACGCCGTGGACCTGCTGCGGGTGGAACTGGGCAGCGCGCTGCGCCCGCCGTCGGCCTCCTGGGCCCCGCCGCCGCTGGCCGGGGCGCAGCGGCTCGCCGTCCGCCGGGCGGTGGCGCGACGCCGGCGCCGCTGACCGGGGTTCAGGTGCGGGTGAGGACGACCGGGCCGTCGTCGGTGACCGCCACGGTGTGCTCGACGTGGGCGGCGCGCCGGCCGTCGGCGGTCACGACCGCCCAGCCGTCCTTCTTGTGCCGGTAGCGCTCGCCGCCGGCCAGCAGCATCGGCTCGATCGCCAGCGTGCTGCCGGCGTGCAGCCGCACCCGGTCCAGCCCGGTCTGCGGGCGGTTGGGCACGAACGGCGGCTCGTGCATCGAGCGGCCGATGCCGTGTCCGCCGTGGTCGGGCAGGTGGGCGAACCCGTGCCGGCGGGCGACGGCGTCGATGGCCTGGGCGACGTCGAGCAGCGTGGCGCCGGGGACCGACGCCGCGATGCCGGCCGCCAGCGCCTCCTCGGTCGCGGCCACCAGGCGGGCGTCCTCCCCGGTCCCGCCCGACCCGATCCGCACGGTGATGGCCGCGTCGCCGTTCCAGCCGTCGACCACGGCGCCGCAGTCGATGCTCAGCAGGTCGCCGTCCTTGAGCCGCTGGCCGCTGGGCCGGCCGTGCACCACGACCTCGTTCGGCGACAGGCACAGCGCGCCGTTGTAGGCCGTCGGCGCCCAGGCCGGCTTGTAGCCGAGGAACGACGACGTCGCGCCGGCCTCGCGGATGCAGGTCTGCGCCAGGTCGTCGAGGTCGCGCAGCTTGACGCCGGGGACCGCCGCCGCCCGCACCGCCTCGAGCGTCTGCGCCACCACCCGTCCGGCGTCGCGCATGGCGTCGAGTTCGTCGGCGGTACGGGAGGGCAGCAGGAGCAGGTCCACACCCCGACGGTACGAGACCTCTCCCGGACGTCCGTGGTGGCGGCGACGGGTGTCAGCCGGCGGGGTCGCGGCGGACGTCGGCGGGGTCCGGCGTCCGGAAGACGGTGTCCACCCGGTCGACCTGGGGTGCCTGCGCGCGGGTCGCGTCGGGACCGTCGGTCTCCGCGGATCGGTCGGGTTCCTCCCCGCCGACCCCGAAGCCCTCGGTCGGCGCCGGTCCTCCCGCGCCGGGGTCGGCGGCGGCGATCTCGTCGGGCGGACCGCTCGAGTTGGGCGTCATGGGCTCCCACATCGACGTCATGGCGCTCCGGTACCCACCCGACGCCCGGGTGGGTGACCCCAGGGTGGACGGCAGGTGACGAGGAGGTGTCTGCTGGGCATACAGACCGGATCGCGGCGGGGCGAGGGCCCAGGGGGTCCGCAGCGGGCGGAGGAGGAGCCGGACAGATGACCACCACGGGTTCGGGACAGCGGGCAGGGCGGGACACGCAGCCGGGCCCGGCGGGCGGGGACGCGTACGCCGGTGACGGCGAGCGGCGCGAGACCCACGCCGAACGGGTCGACCGGGAGCTCATGGAGCTGCTCAACGAGCTGCGCGTGGCACTGCCCGGCGTGCAGTTCCTGTTCGCCTTCCTGCTGGTGGTGCCCTTCCAGCAGGCCACGGGCCGGGCGACGGACTTCCAGCGCGACCTCTACTTCGTGACCCTGGTGGCTGTCGTGGTCGCCACCGCCCTGCTCATCGCCCCGGCAGCCCAGCACCGCGCGCTGTTCCGGCAGCACGACAAGGAGGACCTGCTGCGGCGGAGCAACCGCTTCGCCGTCCTGGGTCTGAGCGTGCTGGCCGTGGCGATCGTCGCGGCGGTGGTGCTCGTCATCGACTTCCTCTTCGCCCTCCCCCAGGCGCTCATCACCGGCGGAGTGATGGCGGCGCTGCTCGGGTGGCTGTGGATCGCCAGCCCGCTGGTGCAGCGTGCCCGTGGAGGCAGCGCCGGCGAGTGAGCCAGAGGCGCCCAGGGCCGCCCTGCGGGTCTCCTCCGGCACGCCCGGCGTCCCGGGGGCGGTGGCCGGTGGTGGGTGGAGGTCCGCATGAGCAGTGCCCGGGCGGCGGCCGTGGTGACCTGGGTGTGCGCCGCCGCGTTCGGGCTCCCGGTCATCCCGGTCGTCCTCGTCCTGGCTCGGAGCCGGGCCCTCCCCTCCCTGTTCGGGCTGTTCCCGGTGTACGGCGGGCCGTGGTCGTCGCGACTCGCCGCGGACGCACTCACCTGGCTGCTCCTCACCTTTCTCGGCGTGTGCCTGCTGGTGGCCTGGACGGCGGTCATGCTGTGGAACGGCTCGCGGAAGGGTGGCGTGCTGAACCTCGCCCTGCTGGCGGTCGAGGCCGTGTTCTGGTTCGGCTTCGCCCTGCCGGGGCCCGTGGTGCTCGGCGCTCTCCGCGTGTTCCTGGTCGTCCGCGCGTGGCCGTCCCTCCGCTGACCACGGTGTGACCCGCAGCCGGCCGGGGTCCTCGGCGTGTGCGCGCAAGGAGGACCCGCCTCAGAACGGGGGTGGGTCGTCCGGGTCACCGGCTGGTGGTCCGGTGTCCTTCGGTGGTGGCTCGGGTGCTGCCGGGGGTGGGCGTACGCCGGGTGGGCGGGTGGTGCGGGTGATGCCGGAGGGTGTGGTGACCGTCAGGGTGCCGTCGGGGTGCAGGTGGAAGCGCCAGCCGCGGGCGAAGGTCTTGAGCCGGTGGTGGGAGCGGCACAGGCAGCACAGGTTGGCGCAGTCGGTGGCCCCGCCGTGGGCGTGCGGGAGGACGTGGTCGGCGTCGGCCCAGCCGACCCGCTGGCCGCAGGTGGGGAACCGGCAGGTGCGGTCGCGGGTGCGGACGAACGCCTGCTGCGCCGCCGACGGGGTGTAGCGGTCGACCGGGTCGGGCCGGTCGAGCACCGCGCACCCGCACACCTGGCCCCGGTGGCGGTCGCAGCCTGTGCGTGCCAGCCGGCGCAGCCGGTCCAGCGTGCCGGTGGCGCGCAGGGTGCCGTCGGCGTCGGTGAGCGCCACCGTCACCGACCCGCCCTCGGGCGCCCGCACCCCGAGCGCGTCCAGCTCGCGCAGCAGCTCGCGCAGGTGGGCGGCGGTGATGGGCAGCCCGTTGACCTCCCCGGCCTCCTCGCTGTCGCCGGCCAGCGCGGCGAGGCCGGCGATGATCTGCAGGTGCGCGGTCACCGCCGGGCCGGTCTGCCACGGGCGCTGCAGCAGGTCGGCGACCACCTCCACCGGCAGGTCCGCGGCCAGCGTGGCCATCCCCTCCAGCGGCGAGGGATCCACCCGCACGTCCGCCCGGCGCCGCGCCTGCTCCTTCCGCCGGCCGACGGCGTCGGCGTCGAGGTCGAGCAGCAAGGCGAGGGCCTGCTGCTTGAGCCGGCCCACCGTCCACTGCGCGGCCGCGGGCAGCAGCGCCGCCTCGATCCGCCGTGCGATCCCCGCGTCGGCGTGTTCGAGCACGTCGACCAGCGCCCGGGCGCGGGTCTCGTCGAGGGCGCCGGCGGCCAGCGCCGCCCAGGTGGCGGGCAGGCGCTCCCGGTACACCCACGCCCGGTGCGCCAGGTGGTTGGCGGTGCCCCGGCCGCAGTTGAGCACCACCGCCAGCTCGGCGGTGAAGAACTCCGACACCCCCGGCAGCTCGGTGTCCGGCTGCCACGACCGGGCACCCGGCGTGCCCGGCGGCGGATCGTCGTCATCGGGCGAGTCGTCGGCCAGCCCGAGCACCAGCTCCGCCTCGTACGCGGCGGTCATGGCCTCCAACCGCGCGACCCGTTGCAGCTCGGCGGCCTTCTGCTCCCGCGACAACAGGGACACCGGCAGCCGGCGGAACGGCGCGGGCGTGTCGATCACCGCGGCGAGCAGCGCCTGCTCCACCGGCGACCGGCGCTCCGCGACCTCCTCCACGACACCGAACCTACGGCGGGGGTACGACAGAAACAGAACCCTGACCAGGAGGAACGCGACCGAGCACCGCACAGATCGCGTCGGCGACGTCGTCTGGGTCCTCGTGCTCCCAGAACCGCAGCACCCGCCAGCCCAGCCCGGTGAGGACGGCGTCGGCGCGGCGGTCGCGGGCCACGTTGCCGGCCAGCTTGGCCGCCCACCACGCCCGGTTGGCCTTCGGCAGGTGGCCGCAGGTCGGGCAGCCGTGCCAGAAACAGCCGTCGAGGAAGACGACCAGCCGGCGGCCCTTCCACACGATGTCGCCCCGTGCCCGCGTCTCCCGGCACGGCCGCACGTCCACACGGAAGCGGATCCCCCGCGCGTGCAGCCGTCGGCGGACGGCGAGCTCGTGCCGGGTGTCGCGCCTCCCCTGCCGTCGGAAGCGCGCGGCCACCACCTCCGACGACGGCGCCGGCGCGGGACCAGGGCCGGCCGTCGGCAACGGGCTGGCGGTCACCGAGGGGCCGGCCATGAAGGAGGGGCCTGCCGATGGCACCCGGCCATGCTGCACCGACGCACCGACACCGACCGACAGGTGAGGTTCGCCTACCCTTCCTCTCCGTGACCGCGACGGCCGACCGGACGCTCGAGACGCCCGGAGCGCCCGCACCGCAGCGCTGGTCCCCGGTCGAGCTGGTCCCCCCGGCGGTGCTCGGCCTCCTCTGCGCGGTCCTGCTCGCCCCCGGCCACGGGATGTGGTTCGACGAGGCCTTCACCGCCGAGGTCGCCCGCCGCCCGCTGGCCGACATCCTGCGCGCGATCGCCACGGGCGAGGGCGTGACCAGCTACCTCATCGACGTCCCGCCGTCGTACAACGCGCCCTACTACCTCGTCGTGCACGCCTGGGTGTCGCTGCCCGGCCTGGGCGGCGACACCTCGCTGCGGGTCCTGTCGGTGCTCGCCACCGCCGGCGGCCTGGCGCTCGTCACGCGCGCGGTCACCCGGCTGGCCGGGCGCGCCACCGGCGTGCTGGCCGGGCTGGTGCCCGCCTGCGCCCCGCTGCTGCTCGAGCAGGCCGTCGAGGCCCGCAGCTACGGGCTCGCGGTGCTGGCCACCGGCGGGGCGCTGCTGGGCCTGGTCCGCCGGCTGCAGGAGGGCCGCGGCCTGCTGCTGTTCGGCCTCGCCGGCGCCGGGATGGGCCTCATGCACTGGTACGCGGTCACCGTCCTCGCCGCGTTCGTCGTCGCGGCGCTGCTGCTCCGCGGACGGGCTGCCACGAGGGTCGCCGCCGTCGGCGCGCTCGCGGCCGCGCCCGTGGGAGCCCTGGTCGGCGTCAACCTGCTCAACGGCACCGGGTCGCGCAACGCCGAGCACCTGCGCGACACCGGCGGCACCCTGGCCGACCTCGCCGTCGAGGCCTGGGCCGGCGGTCGCACGCCGCTGCTG
The DNA here is from genome assembly GCF_054050195.1 of Geodermatophilus sp. SYSU D00710. Taxonomy (NCBI): domain Bacteria; kingdom Bacillati; phylum Actinomycetota; class Actinomycetes; order Geodermatophilales; family Geodermatophilaceae; genus Geodermatophilus; species Geodermatophilus sp. SYSU D00710. The sequence goes on along the minus strand of NZ_JBJGYX010000011.1, from coordinate 15,708 downwards.
TACCTCACCGTCGGCCTGGCCGTGGTCGGCGCGCTGCGCGGTGCCGGGGTGCGCGTCGTCGGCGTCTGCTGGGTGCTGGTGCCGCTGCTGCTCCTGCTGGCCGCCGAGACCGTCCGCCCGGTGTACCTGCCGCGCTACCTGCTGGTCGGGCTGATCGGCCTCGGCGTGCTCGCCGCCGCGGGCGTGACCGCGCTGCCGCGGGGCGCGCGGACGCCGGTGGCCGCGGCCCTGCTCGGCCTGTCCCTCGTCGCCGGCTCGCCGCTGGCCGTCCGCGAGCCGCGGGAGCGCTCCGACGACGCCGTCGCCCTGCTGCTGCGCGAGCAGCGCCCCGGCGAGCCGGTGGTGGCCGCCGACCAGCGGGCCGCGATGGGCCTGGACCACTTCGTCCGCACGCAGGGCCCGCGGCTGCGCCCCGACGTCGTCCTGCCGCCCGACGACGCCCCCGCCGACGCCGACCGCGTCTGGCTCGTACGGCGGCTGGTCGACGGCGAGCCGGTGCCCACCGACGACGACGCGGTCCTCAGCGACGCCGGGCTGTCGCTGACGCGGACCTGGGACCTGCCGGCGGTGAAGACCGACCTGGTCGTGCAGCTCTGGACCCGCTGACCGCCCACGCCAGCGACCGCAGCGACTGGCGCAGCCGGGCGCGGGAGGTCCACGCCGACTCCCCCACCGGCCGCCGGTCGCGGGCGACGGGCACGCTGGTCAGCGGCACCCCGGCCAGGCCCGCGGCGAGGACGACACTGGGCGCCCGCCCCTCCAGCACCGCGGACACGACGGCGTCGCGCACCGCGGGCCCGAGCGCGAGGAAGGCGCCGGCGTCCGGCGGCAGGCCGGTGAGTGCGGCCGCGACCCGCCGGTGGAGCCCGCCGGTCAGCCGCCGCACCGGCGACTCGTAGCGGCCCCGGCGGCCGGCGAAGACCGCGCCGACGTCGCCCCGGGCCAGCCGGTCGAGCAGCACGGGCACCGCCTCGGGCGGGTCCTGCAGGTCGGCGTCGAGGCACACCCACGCGTCGGCGTCCTCGGCGGCCAGCCCGGTGGCCAGCGCCCGGTGCTGGCCGGCGTTGACCGCCAGCGCGGTGACCCGCACCCGCGGGTCGGCGGTCGCCAGCTCCCGCGCGACCGCCAGGCTGGCGTCGGGTGACGCGTCGACGACCAGCCGCAGCACCCAGTCCCGACCGTCCAGCGCCGCGGCCAGCCGGGCGTGCAGCGGCCGCAGGGTGGCCTCGTTGCCGTACACGGGGACGACGACGGCGACGCGCGGGGAGCTCACGCCGCGGCCCACGTGCGTGCCAGCCCCTCGGCCAGGTCGACCTCCGGCGTCCAACCCAGCAGCGCACGGGCCGCCCGCGGGTCGCACACCCAGTCGGCGGTGTCCCAGTCGCGGCCCGGGTGGGCGCCCGGCGCAGTGGCGATCGGCCGGCCGGTGACCCGCTCGGCGGTCGCGACCAGCCCGGCGACGTCCGTCTGCACCCCCGTGCCGACGTTGACCACCGCCCCGGGCGGGAGGTCGTCGGCCAGTGCCGCCCGGACGCAGGCGTCGACGACGTCGCCGACCCACACCCAGTCGCGGCGGCTCACCCCGGCCGGGAGCGGCACCGTCGCGCCGGTGCGGGCGGCGCCGAGCACCACCGGCACCAGCCGGGTCGGGTGGTCGCCGGGGCCGTAGACCTGGAAGGCCCGCAGCACCGCGGCGCGCACCCCCCGCTCGGCGGCGGCGGCCTGCAGCATCAGCGAGCCGGCCGCCTTGGTGGCGCCGAAGAAGCCGCGCGGCCGCAGCGGCGCGTCCTCCTTCAGCGGCGCCGGACCGGCCGCGTACTCGGTCGAGGAGCCGAGCCGCACGACCGCGCGGCAGCGGTCGGGCAGCGCGTCGACCAGCCAGGGGCTGGTGTTGACGGCCACGGTGGCGGCCCGCTCGGCGGCGGTGGCCTTGGCCCGCCCGGCGGCGAGGGAGAAGACGACGTCGGGATCGGCGGCGCGCACCGCCGCGGCGGCGGCGACCGGGTCGGCGAGGTCGACCTGGGCGCGGGTCAACCCGGTGACCGCCCAGCCGTCGGCCCGCAGCCGGGCCACCAGGTGCCGGCCGACGAAGCCGCCCGCCCCGGTGACCAGCGCCCGGCCGCTCACGCGGGGACGGGCACGGGCGCGGCGGCGTCCTCCACGGCGGCCACGAACGCGGCCCGCCGCCCGGCCGCGGTCAGTGGGCCGGCGGCGGCCATGACCTCCAGCGAGGCGAGCAGCCGCGGCACCTCGGTGAACGGGTCGCGCCCGGCCATGTCGGCGGTGAACGAGCGGCGGAGGAAGGTGAAGTCGGTGCCCAGCCGGACCAGCTCCGCGGCCAGCAGGTCCCCGGGCACCGGGAACCCGCCGCCGGGCAGGGTCAGCCCGCCGACGCCGAAGGGCACCGGCACCGCGGCGCGGACGGCGTCGACCGTGCCGTCGACCAACGGCCGGAACAGCTCGGTCGAGCGCCGGTCGATGCGCAGGTCGTTGAGCCCGACGTAGAGGCGCGACAGCGGCCGCGCGGCCAGCTCGGCGACCCGCTCGACGGCGTCCTGCGTCTCGACCAGGATCCCCAGCCCGCAGCGGCCGGCGACCAGGTCCAGCGCGCGGTCGACCTCCTCGGGGGTGCGCACCATGGGCAGCAGCACCTCGTCGGCCCCGGCCGCGACCGCGTCGGCGACCTCGCGCGCGGTCCACGGGCCCGCGGCGTTGACCCGGCACAGCAGCCGCCCGTCGGTCGCCGCGCGCACGCGGACGAGGTCCTCGAGGGTGTCGGCGTTGATCTGGGTGCCCTCGCCGGCCTGCCGGCGGTGCTTCCCGCGGCGCTCCCAGTCGACGACGATGCCGGCCGCGCCGGCGCTGACGACGTCCCGCCCCCAGGCGGGGTCGACGGTGAAGAGGAACAGGTCCACGAGAGGTGAGCGTAGGCACACCTAACTAACGCCCCGCACCCAGCCTCCCCGAGGTGCCTTCATCCCGACAATGGCTGCAGTCGGGCCGGGGCGCCCGGAGCCGGGAAGGGCACGGCGGGGCCGGCGACGACCACCCCCACCTCGGCGCCCTCGTCGGGCAGCGCCCCGCCGTCCGTGCGCGCACTGACCCGCAGCCCCGAGGGCAGCTCCAGCTCGATGCGGGCGTCGTGGCCGTAGAAGTCGACGCCGCGGACCCGCGCGCGGGCGCCCGCCCCGGCCGACAGCCGCAGCTGCTCGGGCCGCAGCAGCACCCGGACCGGGCCGTCGGGGCAGGGCCGGCCGAGCTCGAGCTCGCCCAGCTCGGAGGCGACCCGCCCGCCGGCGGCGGTGCCGTCGAGGACCACGGCCTCCCCGACGAAGGAGGCGACGTCGAGGTCGTGCGGCTGGCGGTAGAGCGTCCGCGGGTCGGCGAGCTGGGCGAGGGTGCCGCCGCGCACGACCGCCACCTGGTCGGCGGTCGACAGCGCCTCGGCCTGGTCGTGGGTGACCAGGACGGCGGTGGCGCCGGTGGCCCGCAGCGCGTCGGCGACCGCCCGGCGGGTGTCCTCCCGCAGCGCGGCGTCGAGGGAGGAGAACGGCTCGTCGAGCAGCACCAGCGAGGGCTCGGGCGCCAGCGCGCGGGCCAGCGCCACCCGCTGCTGCTGGCCGCCGGAGAGCTGGTGCGGCGCGCGGTCGGCGAGCGCGGCGTCGAGGCCGACCAGCGCCAGCAGCCCGGCGATCCGGGAGCGGTCGCGGCGCAGCCGCCGGGGCAGCCCGAAGGCGACGTTGCCCGCGACGCTCAGGTGCGGGAACAGGCCGCCCTCCTGCGGCACGAAGCCGATCCCGCGCAGGCGGGCGGGGACCGCGCGCCCGGCCCCGGCCACCACCCGGCCGCCCAGCTCGACGGTGCCGGCGTCGGGGTCGTCGAACCCGGCGACGATGCGCAGCAGCGTCGTCTTGCCGCAGCCGGAGGGGCCCAGCAGCGCGGTGGTCGTCCCCGTCGGGACGTGCAGGTCCAGCCCGGTCAGCACTGGGGTGCGGCCGTAGGACTTGATCAGGCCGGTGACGGTCAGCGCGCTCATGGGGTCGGACCTCGTCGGACGGTGCGGGGCAGGACGTCGCGGGACAGCAGCACCGTCGCCGGCGCGGACAGCAGCACCATGACGACGGCGTAGGGCGCGGCGGCGCCGTACTCGAGGGCGCTGCTCGCCGACCAGAACGCCGTCGCGAGCGTCTCGGTGCCCGTCGGGGCGAGCAGCAGCGTGGCGGTGAGCTCGGTGACCACCGCGAGGAACACCAGCGCCGCGCCCGCGCCGATGCCGGGGGCCAGCAGCGGGAGGGTCACCCGCACCAGCCGGGCCGGGGCCGCGACGCCGAGGGAGGCGGCGACGTCGTCGTGCACCGGCGGGGACTGCTCGACCGCCGCCCGCACGGTGACGATCGCCCGGGGCAGGAACAGGATCGCGTAGGCGGCCAGGAGCACCGGCACGGTCTGGTACAGCGCCGGCAGGAACCGGATGCCCACCGCCACCAGCGCCAGGGCGACCACGATCGCCGGCACGGCGCTGCCCAGGTAGGTGGCGCGCTCGAGCAGCGTGGCCAGCGGCCCGCGGCGGCGCACCGCCAGCCACCCGGTGGGCAGTGCCAGCGCGGTGGTCACGACCGCGGCCGCGGCGGCCAGCGCGAGCGTCGTCCCGGTGGTGGCGGCCAGGGCCGCGCCGTCGACCCGCGCCGAGGTGCCGGTGAGGAACCACGACACCAGCGCGCCGGCCGGTACCAGCAGCGACAGCCCCACCACCGTCGTGAGCGCCAGCAGCGCCGGGGCGGTGAGCCGCCCGAGCGGCGCCGGGCGCGGCCGGCGGGCGGCGCCGGACCCGGTGCGGGCGTAGCCGCGGGTGCCGCGCAGCCGGACCTCGGCCAGCAGCAGCACCAGGCACAGCAGCACGAGGACGCCGGCGAGCATGGTCGCCGCCGGGCCGTTGAACGTGGCCCGGTACTGGTCGTAGACGGCGGTGGTGAAGGTCGGGTAGCGCAGCATCGCCAGCGCGCCGAACTCGGCGAGCACGTGCAGCGCGACCAGCAGCGTCCCGCCGAGGACGGCCACCCGCAGCTGGGGCAGCTGCACCCGCCGGAACACCGCCCAGCCCGACAGGCCCAGCCCCCGGGCGGTCTCCTCCAGCGCCGGGTCCAGCCCGCGGAAGGCGGCGACCGCGGGCAGGTAGACGAACGGCGCGTAGGACAGCGACACGACCAGCAGGGCGCCGCCGTAGGTGTCCAGGCCGGGCAGCAGCGAGATCCACGCCGAGGCGGTGACGAACGCCGGCAGGGCCAGCGGCGCCACCAGCAGCACGTGCCACACGCGGCGGCCGGGTAGCGCGCTGCGCTCGACCAGCCAGGCCGCCCCGACGCCGAGCACCGCGCACACCGCGACGCTCCCGGCGACCAGCGCGAGGGTGTTGCGCAGCAGCTCGGCCACCCGCGGCCGGAACACCAGCTCGGCCACGCCGCTCCAGCCGACCTCGACGGCGGCCACCGCGATGTGCGCCAGCGGCAGCAGCGCCAGCGCGGCGACGGAGGTGGCCAGCAGCACCGTCACCGGCGAGCGCCGGGCCCGGGACGTGCGCCGGCCCCGCGACGCCGGTGCGGTCGGGGTCGCGGCGGTCGGTCCGGCGGCGGGGCTCAGAGCAGACCCACCTCCTGCATGAGCTCGGTGACCCGCTCCTGGTCGAGGGAGGCGGGGTCGACCGGGGGCGCGCCGAGCGTCTCCAGCGGCGGCAGCGCCTCGGCGGAGGGGACCCCGGTGCCGACGGCGTACTCGAGGGCGGTGCTCTCGGCCAGCTGCTCCTGCGCCTCGGCCCCGGTCAGGTAGGCGACCAGCCGCTGCGCCTCCTCCGGCTGGTCGGACGAGGCCAGCACGCCGGCACCGGACACGCTGAGGAAGGCGCCCGGGTCCTGGGCGGCGGGGTCGCGGACCCCGAAGTAGTGCAGCCGGGCGTCGTCGCCCTTGAGCCCGCCCTCGGCCTGGTCGCGGTACCAGTAGTAGTGGTACATGACGCCGGCGTCGATCTCGCCCTCGTCGGCGGCGACCATCACCGCGGTGTTGCTCTGGTAGACGCCGGCGTTGCGCTCCAGGCCCTCCAGCCACGCCCGGGTGGCCTCCTCGCCGCGCAGCGCCAGCACCGCGGCGACGATCGCCTGGAAGTCCGCGCCGCCGGCCGCGATGCCGATGCGGCCCTCCCAGGCCGGGTCGGCCAGCTCCATGATCGAGGCGGGCAGCTGGTCCTCCGCCAGCGCGGCCGGGCTGTAGACGAGCACGGTCGAGCGGGCGGCGAAGCCGGTCCAGGTGCCCGACGACGGCCGGAACGGCTCGCCGACCTGGTCGAGGGTCTCCTGCTCCAGCGGCGCCAGCAGGCCCTCGCGGTCGAGCACGGCGATCGACGGGCTGTTCTCGGTGAGGAAGACGTCGGCGGGCGAGGCGTCGCCCTCCTGCACGATCTGGTTGGCCAGCTCCGCGTCGTTGCCGTCGCGGAACTCCACCTCGATGCCGGTCTCCTCGGTGAAGCCCTCCAGCATCGTGCGCACGAGGCTCTCGTGCTGGGCGCTGTAGACGGTGAGCGTGTCGGCGTCGGCGGCACCGGCGCTGCCGCAGGCAGCCAGGGCCCCGGAGAGGCAGACGGCGGTCAGCGCGGCAGCGGTCGCCCGCCCGGGCCTGGTCACGGGTCCTCCAAGAGACGTGGACGGCGGTGTCGTCAGCCGCCCAGGGTAGGCACACCTAAGCAGATGCGCCGACGGCGCGGTCGGCGATGAGTCCCGCCGCCGTGGCCGGTCCTCCTGTCAGACCCGTGCGGGACCGTGCGGGCACCCGACACGGACGCAGGAGGTGGGGCACGTGACGGCGTACGTCGGCGACACCGTGCCGGCCGGGGATCGAGCAGCGGGGGACGACGACGTCCCGGCGATCGAGGCCACGGGGCTGGTCAAGCGGTTCGGCACGACGACGGCGGTGGCCGGCGTCGACCTGTGCATCCCGCAGGGCGGGGTGCACGGCTTCCTGGGTCCCAACGGGGCGGGCAAGACCACCACCATCCGGATGCTGGCCACCCTCGTCCCGCCCGACGCCGGGCGGGCGCGGGTCTTCGGCCACGACGTCGTCACCGAGGCCGACGCCGTCCGCGCGCGGGTCAGCCTCACCGGCCAGTTCGCCTCGCTCGACGAGGACCTCTCCGGCGCGGAGAACCTGCTGCTGCTCTCCCGCCTGCTCGGCTACTCGCGGGCCGCGGCCCGGCAGCGCACCGACCAGCTGCTGAGCGCCTTCGGTCTCACCGAGGCGGCCGGCAGGCAGGTCAAGCAGTACTCCGGCGGCATGCGGCGGCGGATCGACATCGCCGCGAGCATCGTCGTCCGGCCCGACCTGATCTTCCTCGACGAGCCGACCACCGGCCTCGACCCGCGCAGCCGCACCCAGGTCTGGGACGTCGTCCGGGCGCTGGTCCGCGGCGGCACCACGGTGCTGCTGACCACCCAGTACCTCGACGAGGCCGACCAGCTCGCCGACCGCATCTCGGTGATCGACGCCGGCCGGGTGATCGCCGAGGGCACGCCGAGCCGGCTGAAGGCGTCGGTGGGCTCGGGCACGCTGCACGTGCGGCTGCTCGACCCGGCCCGCCGCGGCACCGCGCGCGAGCTGCTCCAGCGGGTGCTGGGCGTGCCGGTGGCCGAGGACGGCGACCCCGCCGCGCTGACCGCCCGCGTGCCCGAGGCGGGGCCGGCCGCCCGGGCGCTCACCGCACTGGAGGCGGCCGGCATCGAGCTGGCCCAGTTCGCGCTCGGCCAGCCGAGCCTCGACGAGGTGTTCCTCGCCCTGACCGGCCGGCCCGCCGAGGACGCCGGCACCCCCGCTCCCGACCCGGAGGACCGACGATGACCGCCCTCGACAGCGCCCCCGCCCGGCTCGCGGCGCCCGACACCGACGCGGTGCTGGCCGCGCTCGGGACCGGGGAGCGCCCGCGGCCCCAGGGCCCCCTGGCCGCGTCGGCCACCTTCGGCTGGCGGACGCTGCTGCGGATCAAGCACGTCCCCGAGCAGCTGTTCGACGTCACGGTCTTCCCGGTGATGCTGACGCTGATCTTCACGTACCTCTTCGGCGGCGCCCTGGCCGGCTCGGTCGAGGCCTACGTGCAGTTCTTCCTGCCCGGGATCCTCGTGCAGAGCATCCTCATGATCACGATGTACACCGGCGTCGCGCTCAACACCGACATCGAGAAGGGCGTCTTCGACCGCATCCGCTCGCTGCCGGTCTGGCGGCCCAGCGCGCTGGTGGGGGCGCTGCTCGGCGACGTCGTCCGGTTCACCCTCGCCTCGGTCGTCGTGCTCGGGCTGGGCATGGCGCTGGGGCTGCGGCCCGGCGGCGGGGCGGTGGGCCTGCTGGCCGCCGTCGGCCTGCTGCTGGTCTTCGCCTTCGCCCTCGGCTGGATCTGGACCTACCTGGCGCTGCGGCTGCGCACCCCGCAAGCGGTGATGGGCTGGTCGATGATGGTGCTGATGCCGCTGACGTTCGGCAGCAACATCTTCGTCGACCCCGCGACCATGCCCGGCTGGCTGCGGTCGGTCGTCGAGGTCAACCCGGTCAGCCACCTGGTCAGCGCGGTGCGCGGCCTGGTGCACGGCGGGGTCGCCGGCTCCGACGTGCTGTGGGTGCTGGCGTGGGCGGTCGCGCTGGTCGCCGTCCTCGGCCCGCTGACGATGCGCCGCTACCGCGACCGCGCCTGAGCACCGCCCGGGCGGTGCGCTACAACGGGCGGGTGCCCGCCGAGTCGCCCGTCCTGCGCACCGCCCGTTTCGCCGAGCTGACCCCGTTCGAGGTCTACGCGCTGTGCCGGCTCCGGGTCGACGTCTTCGTCGTCGAGCAGCGGTGCCCCTATCCCGAGCTCGACGGCCGCGACGTCGAGCCGGCCACCCGGCACCTGTGGTTCGACGAGGACGGCGCGGTGCTGGCCACCCTCCGGGTGCTCGACGACGGCGCGACCCGCGCCATCGGCCGGGTCGCCACCGCCGCCGGCGCCCGCGGGCAGGGGCTGGCCGCGCGGCTGGTCGAGGCCGGGATCGAGCTCTGCACAGGGGCGCCGATCACGCTGGGCGCCCAGGCCCACCTGCAGGGCTGGTACGAGCGGTTCGGCTTCCGTCCCAGCGGCCCGGGGTACGTCGAGGACGACATCCCGCACGTGCCGATGCGCCGCGAGCCGGCGTGAGCAGGACCGCCGGGTGACCGGTCAGGTCGCCGCCACCGGGGCGAGGTCGGCCGCGCCGAAGGCGGCGTCGAAGCGCTCGCACCAGATGACGACGCTGGTGTAGGCCGCCGCGTCGACGCCGTCGGGCACGGCGTAGTTCTGGTTGCCCACGTTGCCCTTGAGCACCCCGAGGTCGACGAACTCGTCCGCGAAGGCCGCCGCGTCGCCGTCGGCGGGGTTCTGCGAGAGGTAGACGTAGAGGGTGGGCCCGTTGGAGGTCTCGAAGTCCTCCAACCGGACGACGGTCGAGCCGTCGGGCAGCCGGACCACGCGGACGGTGCCGACCGTCTCGTGCTCCAGGGAGACGAACGTGCCGGCGGCGAGGTCGACCGGGCCGGCCGGCAGCGCGCTGCCGATCCCGCCGGTGGGGTCCGCCGCCCCGGCCGCCGCCGAGGGCAGGCCCTCGTCCACCCGGCTGTCGTAGAGGAGCTTCTGCGGCTGGAACCACACCAGGGTGACCACCCCGAGCACCACCGCGACGACCGCCGCGCCCAGCCAGATCCACGTCCTCCGCCGCATCGACACGGCGGCGGACCATAGCCGCGCCCCCCGGGTCCGGGAACCGTTCCGCGCGCCGTCCGGGCGTGGCCGGCGGCCGGGCGGGTACCGGCCGGGCATGGCGGACGACGGGGACGTGGGCGGTTTCGCCGGAGGGCTCGGCGCGCGGCTGGCGGGCAGCGACGACGGCGCGGCGACGCTGGCGTTCGAGGTGCGCGACGAGCACCTCAACCCGGCGGGGACGCTGCACGGCGGGGTCGTCGCGACGCTGGTCGACACCGCGATGGGGCAGGCGGTGCGCACCACCACCGCCGACGGCGAGGTGCCCGCGACAAGCCAGCTGACCGTGACCTACCTGCAGCCGGGGAAGCCGGGGCGGCTGGAGGTGCGGGGCCGGGTGCGCACCCGCGGTGAGCACCTGACGATCTGCGAGGCCGACGTCGAGCAGGACGGCCGTGCGGTGGCGCACGCCGTCGCCACCTTCGCGCTGCTGGACCGCTGACCCGCGGGCGGCTCAGGTGGTGAGGAGCGGGGGCGCGGCCACGTCGACGACCAGCGCGGCTCCCTCCACGTCGTCGTCGTAGACCTCGTCGTCGTCGCCAGTGCCGCACTGGCTGACCAGCAGGATGAACGCGAACACGGCCACGAGCAGGGCGAGGAAGGTGCCGAAGAACACCGCGCGGCCCCGCCGCGGACGCGGCGGCGGCATCCCTCGGCGCGGGTCCTGGGGATCGGGTGGGCGGGCGGCCTGGGACACGGCGGCGCTCCTCGTCGTCGGGGAGGGGACCACCCGGTGGCGGGACCGCCGGGAGGTGACGCGGTCGGCGCGTCCCCCGTCCCATGCCCAGCCCACCGGCGGGTACGCGTGACCGGCGCGCCCCGGGCCGGAGGGGGACGATCGCGGCATGGCCACCGCGACCTGGAACGGGACCGTCATCGCCGAGTCCGACGACATCGTCACCGTGGAGGGCAACGCCTACTTCCCGCGCGAGTCCGTGCGGGACGAGGTGCTGCGTCCCTCCGACACGCACACCACCTGCCCGTGGAAGGGCGTGGCGTCGTACTACTCGCTGGAGGTGGACGGGCAGGTCAACCGCGACGCCGCCTGGTTCTACCCCGAGCCGAAGCCGGCGGCGGAGGAGATCACCGGACGGGTGGCCTTCTGGCGCGGCGTCGAGGTCCGCTGACCGGAGGACCTCCCTGCCCGGGGTCCTCCCTCAGCTGCCGGGGCGGTCGCCGGCCAGCGCGCGGGCGTCCGCGGCGGCCTGCGGGTCGAGGACGCCGGCGCGCTCCTGGCTGTCGATGACGCGCTGGTAGGCCGCCCAGGCCTCGCCCGGCGGGACGTCGAGCGCTTCGGCGATCTGGTCCCAGCTGGCCCCGCCGCGCAGCGCGGCGCGGAAGCCGACCAGCTGGCTGTCGTGGGCCTTGCGGGCGATGACCTCGCCGAGCGCGAGCAGCTCCAGCGACTCGGGCACGTCGAGGGAGGTGGAGTCGTCGAGCAGCGAGCTCCACGAGTCGTCGTCGCGGCCGGCGTCCGCGGCGGGGGACGTGGCCCCGGAGTCCCGCCGGCTCAGGAAGTCCAGGCGGGTGGCGGCGGTCTGGAGCGAGAACTCCTGCTCCAGCACCTCGGGTGTGATGCGCATGCCGCCACGATCCCCGGCCGCCGCGGCGGGTCAAACCCGGTGCGACCGAGGTCTCCCCGAACGGCGGACGGCCCGCACCCCGGGCGGGGTGCGGGCCGTCGACGGCGGAGCCGGGGTCAGCTGTCGACCCCGACGACCTCCTTGGCGACCGCGGCCAGGGCGGTCTGCGCGGCGCTGACCACCTGGGACCGGTTCTTGTGGGTCTCCTCGTAGCGGATCAGCACGTTGATCTGGTGCGGGTCGCGCAGGGCCTTGGCGGCCTTGGCGGCGTCCGCGGTCGACAGCGAGTCGAAGCCCTTGACCGGCAGCTCGTCGGCGGAGACGTCGCCGAGCTCCTCGCGGGCGGCCTTGGCGGCCTCGGCGGCCTCGCGGTTGCCCTCGCGGCGGGCGATCCGCTCGGCCCGGCGCAGCGTGGCGGCGCGGCCGACGGCGAGGGTCTCGCGGACGGCGTCGGAGAGGGTCGAGGCCTTGTCGGCGACCTCGCCGAGCTCGTCCTCCACCTTCTGCCGGCGCTGCTGCGCGGTGTCGAGGGCGTCGTTCACCCGGTTGGCGACGAAGCGGTACGGGGCGAAGGCCGCCCGCGTGGCGACACCGGCGACCTGCTGGAACGGCGTCGGCTGCAGCGCGGCGGGACCGCCGAGGGCCTCCTCGGCCAGGACGACGGTCAGCCACTCGATGGTGGCCTCGTGGGCCCGCACGAGCCCCTCGGCGAGGCGCTCGACCTTGGCCAGCCCGGCCTTCTTGCCGAGCACCTTCAGGTAGGTGGCGCGGTCGTGCAGCTGGTGCTCGAGGGTGAGGTCCTGCAGCAGGGCCTCCTCGATCGGCGTGGCCTGCTCGACGGTGGCCTTGAGGACGGCCGAGAGCCGGCCCACGACCGGGGTGACGAGGTCGGGCGCGCCACCGAGCTCGCGCAGCTCGGCGGTGATCAGCCGGGTGCGCTCGGCGGCGTTGTCGGCGTTCTGGGTCAGCTCGCGGCGCACGGCGTCGGTGCGGGCCTGCGACACCCGGGTGCGGGCGATCTGCTCCTCGGTCTGGGTGAGCAGGACCAGCGCGCGGAGCTGGTTGACGATCTTGGCGTGGTCGGTCACGACGGATGGACTCCAACGATCGGGGATGACCGGACGAGTTCTGTGTGCCCCACTCCCCCCGGCCGCTAACTCCTGCAAGCGGATTGCTAGCGGTGAGGTGCGTCACCCACCGGGGGCACCCAGTCGTCGGCGACGCCGAGCCGCTCCCCCATCGCGTGCATCTCCGCCTCGAACAGCGGGCCGGCGTCGGCGAGGGCGAAGCGCAGGTGGCCGAACACCTCCATGCAGACCATCCCGTAGAGCCGAACCCAGCAGGAGAGGAACACCGACATGACGCCCAGCGGCAGCGCGACGGGCAGCTCGGTGCACCACTCCCGCAGCTGCTCGCGGTAGTCGGGGTCGAGGTCGTCGTCGGCCGGCACCGGGAACGGCCGCCGCAGGTAGACCGCCGCGAACAGGGTGGCGAAGACCCCGCCGAACCGGCGCCCGGCCTCGGCCGCCGGCCCCTCGCCGTCCTCCGCCTCGGGGACGACGCCGTCGGCCGCACTGCCGAACAGCAGGCCGAACTCCGCCGGGTGGGTGGTCGCCCAGGTGCGGAACGCCCGCGCGGTGACCAGCAGCTGGGTGCCCGGCCGGGGCGGGTCGACGGCGTCGCGCGCGGCCTCCATGACGTCGCAGAGCTCGTCGTAGAGGTCGGCGACCACCCGCTCGACCAGCTCCTCGCGGCTGGCGAAGTACCGGTAGAGCGCGGGTGCGGTCAGCCCGACCTCGCGGGCGATGGCCCGCAGCGCCAGACCGTCGACGCCGTGCTCGACCAGGACGGCGCGGGCCGCGGAGCGGATGTCGCGCAGCGTGTCGGCGCGCGCCCGCTCCCGGCGGCTCAGCGGCTGTGCCATGGCTCCCCCTCGCCGACCGGTTGACAGGAGTGAACGGTGTATGCAGAGTTACCGCCGTTCGCTAACGCCGTTCACGATCCTACCGCGAGACAGGGAGGCGGCCGTGTTCGAGGCCCTCGGACGAGTGGTGTACCGGCGACGTCGGGCCGTGCTGGCACTCAGCGCCCTGGCCGTCGTCCTCGCCGGTGTGTGGGGCACCGGCGTGTTCGGCCGACTCACCGGGTCCGGCTTCGAGGACCCGGCCAGCGAGAGCGCCCGGGCCGCGGAGCTGGCCGTCCGGGAGCTGGGCCGCGACAGCGCCGACGTCGTCGTCCTGTACCGCAGCGACGACCTCGTCGTCGACGACCCGGCCTACCGGGAGGCGGTCACCGCCTCCCTGGCCGGGCTGCCCGGCGGGGTGGTCGAGCGGACGACGACGTGGTTCGACACCGGCGCCGAGCCGCTGGTGAGCGAGGACCGGCGGTCGACCTACGCGGTGCTGCAGCTGGCCGGGGACGCCGACGAGCGCATCGACGCGGTGGAGGTCGTCGAGGCGGAGCTGTCCGCGCCCGGGCTGGACGTCGCGATCGGCGGCGGCACCACCGTGGAGCGGGACATCAACGAGCGGGTCGCCGCGGACATCGCGCGCGCCGAGATGATCTCGCTGCCGGTGCTCGCGGTGCTGCTGGTGGTGGTCTTCGGCAGCCTGACCGCCGCGGGCCTGCCGCTGGCCATCGGCGTCACCGCCATCCTCGGCTCGTTCGCGGCGCTGCGGGCGGCCAGCGAGTTCACCGACGTCTCGGTGTTCGCCGTCAACGTGGTGACGATCCTGGGCCTGGGCCTGGCGATCGACTACGGGCTGTTCGTGGTCAGCCGGTTCCGGGAGGAGGTCCGCCGCCAGCCGAGCGTCGAGGACGCCCTGGCCCGGACCATGGCCACGGCCGGCCGCACGGTCGCCGTCTCCGGGGTCACCGTCGCGCTCTCCCTGGCCGGTCTGCTGATCTTCCCCCAGGTCTTCCTGCGCTCCATGGGCTTCGGCGGGATGAGCGCCGTCCTGATCGCCATGCTGGCCGCGCTCACCCTCCTCCCGGCGCTGCTCGCCGTGCTCGGCCCCCGGGTCGACGCGCTCGCGGTCCCGTGGCGGCGCCGCCGCGCGGCCACGGCCGGGACCGGCCGGGGCGGCTGGGAGCGGATCGCCCGCGCGGTCATGCGCCGGCCGGTCGTGGTGACCGTCGCCGTCGTCGGGCTGCTGCTCGCCCTGGCGCTGCCCTTCCTGCGGGTGGAGTTCGGCGCGATCGACGAGCGGGCGCTGCCGGCCGGGACCGAGAGCCGGGTGGTGGCCGAGACGATCGACCGGGACTTCCCCGCCACGCCGTCCGGCCCGGTGACGGCGGTGCTCACCCTCGCCGACCCGGTCGACTCCCCCGAGGGCGCCGCGGCGCTGCAGGGCTACGTCGAGGACCTCGCCGCGGTCGACGGCGTGGAGGGCGCCACGGTGACCGGCGCGGCCGGGAGCACGGCGCGGGTGTCGCTGGCCTACACCGGCGACCCGGTCGACGCCGACGCCCGCGAGCTGGTCGCCGCGGTGCGCGACGTCCCCGCCCCACCGGGCGGCACGGTGCTCGTGGGCGGGGAGAGCGCGGTGATGACCGACCTGCTCGACAGCCTGGCCACGCTGCTGCCGTGGATGGCCCTGCTGGTCGTGGGGACCACGCTGGTCCTGCTGTTCCTGGCCTTCGGCTCGGTGGTGCTGCCGGTCAAGGCGGTGCTGATGAACGTGCTCTCGCTCGGGGCCTCGTTCGGCGCGCTGGTGTGGATCTTCCAGGACGGCAACCTCTCCGGCGTCCTGGACTTCACCTCGACCGGCTTCATCGAGGCGACCCAGCCGATCCTCGTGCTGGCCATCGTGTTCGGCCTGTCGATGGACTACGAGGTGTTCCTGCTGTCGCGGATCCGGGAGCAGTACGACCTGACCGGCGACAACACCACCGCGGTCGCCACCGGGCTGCAGCGCACCGGCGGCATCATCACCAGCGCCGCCCTGCTGCTGCTGGTCGTCATCGGCGCGTTCTCGCTGTCGGGGATCACCTTCATCAAGATGATCGGCGTGGCGATGGCGATCGCGATCGTCGTCGACGCGACCGTCGTCCGGGTGCTGCTCGTGCCGGCGTCGATGCGGCTGCTGGGCCGGGCCAACTGGTGGGCGCCGGGGCCGCTGCGGCGGGTGTACGCCCGGTACGGCATCCGGGAGTCCGACGGCGAGGTCCCGGTCCCGCGGGAGCGGGTGCCCGAGCCGGCCGGCGTCGGCTGAGTACCGGTCGCACCGGCTCCGCGGGACCGCCGCGGAGCCGGGGGGGGGGGTGAGCGGGGGGGTTGCGGCGGGGGCCCCCCCCGGCGGCGGCGGGGGTGCAGCCCCACGAAAC